>CAYLXT010000208.1:0-1504 GCA_964387615.1 uncultured Ruminococcus sp. | reverse complement strand
AGCCTTGCCGAAGCAGCCATATTCGAGTATGCATTCAAGCTCGGAGCAAGACTCACGCTTGAAAGTCTGACCGAGGATAACTGAACCCACAGCACAGAGGGCGGTGTGAGAGATCATGCCGCCTTTTTCTTTTCTGCCGTAAAATATGTTCGCAAACATATAAAAATACCACCTACTACCAAGGGCTACTGTGCCCTTTGGGTGGCGGGTGGTACTTGTCATCATGGCAGATCAAACGAAGTATCCACCATAAAAAATTACCCTGAAAAACAATAAAGTATCGAAATTGGTTGTAGTCGAAAATTGAAGCACTTACTTAGACTACTCCCATCATAATGATTTATTATAACATGATATGAAAGAAAAATCAATAGAAAAATGATAAAATATTTTTAATAATAGGAATATTTTTGAGTTGCATAATTCCTAAACACAAAAAAACAATCAAATTTGTTTATTCGCAGTCAAAAAATTAGTCAGAAATCATGGAGGTACAAATGTCAAGAAGAGGTGAAAACATCACAAAAAGAAAAGATGGTCGTTGGGAAGCAAGGGTGTTAATTGGGCATGATTCACAAGGCAAGGCGGTGTATCGGTATTTATACGCCAAAAGCTATAGCGAAGCAAAGCAAAAAAAGCGAAACTGTTTATTGCAAAAAAACAATGTTGCTGATGATGCAACTGTATCAATGAATGCCTTATTTGAAGCATATCTAAAAAGTATTCAAGCGCAAGTCAAAGAATCGACTCTTGCTCGGTATAAAGATATTATCCGACTTTATCTTTCCCCAAGGTTTGGTCATTTTGAAATAAATAAATTGACTACGCCATTGATAAATGATTTTATTAAGCAAATGAGTGATGGTGGTAACGATGATCGCAAATTGTCAGCCAAAAGAATTCGAGATATTGTTTCGGTGCTTAAGGCAAGTTTTAGATATGGGATAAAGTGTGGATATACAATCCCTGCGGTCGTTATTGAACTTCCTAAAAAAGAGCCTCAAACAATAGATATGCTGACCGAGTATGAACAAGAAAAGCTAATTAAATATGTGTTACAGAATAACACTGCACAGAACCTCGGTATTATTATCAGTTTATTTACCGGCATCCGAATCGGAGAACTGTGTGCATTACGTTGGGCGGATATAAATCTACAAGCTCAAACTCTATCTATAAAAAATACTCTTTACAGAATTCCTGCGGATGATGATAACAACAGAAAAACAAAATTGGTATTGTCATCGCCCAAAACTTCATCCAGTACAAGAATAATTCCTTTGCCAAATGCTTTGATTCCGTTTTTATATTCTCATTGCTCAAATGAAATATTTTATATTTTAACTGGCAAGGATACTCCGATTGAACCCAGTAATTACTATGTAAAATATCAAGCGGTTTTGAAACAATGTGGAATAGAAAAACATTCTTTTCATGCGTTAAGACATACCTTTGCTACAAAATGCATAGAACACGGATTTGATCCCAAATCTTTGTCGGAGAT
>CAYLXT010000207.1:0-1507 GCA_964387615.1 uncultured Ruminococcus sp. | reverse complement strand
ATTTCGTTTGTGCAGGTGTAGTAATTCGCGGTGATATAGGCTTGTAGTTCAATTACAAGTGCCTGTGCCTCATAAGAGTCGGCGGTGTTGCCGTTATTCATACACTCGGCAAATTTGGCAAAGACTGACATTAAACCGTCCTTTACCTCTTGCCATTTATCTTTAGTGTAATTTGCGGTCTTTTCTGCGTATTCTTTATAGGCATCGGTATTGCCAAAGCGTTGTTTTACTTCTATATCGTAATTGTTCATTGAGTCATCTCCTATAGCTTTCAAAAAAGTTATTTTTTATATAAAAGGATTGTATCACCATCAACAAATCCGGTAGCAACAGCTTTTTTAGATTTTAGCACTTGTGCGTATTTGCCTGTTTGCAAATAGTCTTTTAATATGAGTTCAGTTTCATTTAGTACCTTATCCCAAGACATTTCCGACATCCACATAAACGGATTTTCTCTTGTGCCAAAATCTATTATTTCATAACAAGGCCAATCAACATCCTTTTTGTTAAAATAATTTGTTCCAACAATTTCTATTGACCATCTGTTATCACCATCATCATACAAATTAAAGCAAAAAGCAACTACCTCTTCGGGTACGCTTTGTGATAGAACAGAATCAATCCACTTTACCATCTCAAAATAATGTTCTGTTTTTGGTGCTGTATCTTTATTTGTTTTGTTTTTAAAAAAATTAAATATTCCCATTTTTATTTCCTCCTATAATTTTAAACAGGCAGATTATGTATGGTCTATTTATAAAATCACCTGTCTTTTAATCCCTCCACCGAGCAAGCTCGGTCCCCCTCCCTTTAGGCAAGGGAGGCTGATTTTAGTCGAGTATTACCGACTTTTTCTTACCGTTTTTGTTTTTAGGATACTCACGTATTCTTACAATAAAATCAAAGTTCACAGCTTCTAAAGTGCCGGATTTTTCAATCAAAATTCCGCCCTCGTTTACTTCAGTAATTGTTCCTATAATTTGTGAATTAAAGGTGTAAATAATACATTCTTTACCTATAAATTTTTGTGCAAGCTCAAACATTTCGCTGTCCTCCGTTTTTCTTTTATTTATTATGTTTTTTAAAACTGCTTTTTCATTTCGCTGTGTGATAAAGATAATTATAAGCAGTAAAAATATTGGGATATATGAACTCATTTTCATCCCCCTATTTCAGCGTATAGTGACTTGGTTTCTTGATTACGGTATTCATGCTTTTCGTAGTAGCCTATAAGTGCGCCGTTATCGTCACGCAGGGCGACCATATAAACATCTTTGTTTTCTTTTTTGTTATGGTATGTATAAACAATATTGTTTTCCTTACTCTCGGTAAACCAAGCGACTACGCGGTCTATTTTTTCATTAGAATCGGCATTGTGGCAAGCTTTCAGGCTTTTGCCTGTTAGGTCGGTATGATAACGCTCGATTGATGCAGGATTCATATAAACCACCGTATGCTCTAAATCGCAAATAACAACAGGTGCGGAGTCTTGGTCGATTACACTTTT
>CAYLXT010000206.1:0-1520 GCA_964387615.1 uncultured Ruminococcus sp. | reverse complement strand
ATTTTGTAAAACAGAAAACGCGGCAGAGCATAAATGAAACGGAGTTTATAAATGGACTTTGGGAGGACTCGCCGAACAACCGGAAAGACATTGTCGAAAAAAGTCAGTTGGATGTATTTGACAACAGTTTTGAGAAGTGGTATAATTTAAATGATATAATTATTGATGGTAGCCATTTAGTTAATGGAAAGTTGAAACCAAATGTAAAATATAAGACGGGAGAATATAATTATATATATTTAACGGATGATTTTGGAAGAATTGCACGAGTATATGTTGAAGAATTATATTATACCGAAAGGGACAAGCGATTAAAACACAATTCTAATACGCCTGGAAAAGAAATAGGTGACCACGCAGGTCACTTGATTGGAGATAGGTACGGTGGTTCACCAGATATAGATAATGTGGTTACGCAATCGGAGCTTGTGAATTTAAGCGAATATAAAAAGGTAGAAAATATTTGGGCAAAAGCCTTAGATAACGGTAAAAAGGTTAGCATAGATATTAAAGTACAATATGATGGCAATAGTATGCGACCATCGGGATTTATAGTTGATTTTACAATTGATGGTAAAAAATTTAATAAAACTGTAATAAATTGATTGGAGAATTGAAATGAGTAAAGTCTTTGAGGATCGTTTTGTAGAAATACAAGCAGATATGGTTGATATTTGTATGGAATATGTAGATTATCAGGCGGATGAAATATATATTTATTGTTCTGCAGAAGGCAGAATGATTTCTAGTGATTATTTTTACAAAATTGATGGGCAAATTGTAGAGCGACATAAAACTAATACTATTTCTCCTATATATAACGTTTCTACAGAGAATCAGGGAGAATGTTTAAGAATATTAAATGAAGATATCCAAAAAATAAAAAAATTATGTGAAGAATACAAAAGACCTATGCCGACAGAAATCAAGATGATTTATGTCGTCAAGAAAAATTCGCTTGATGTTGACTATAAATATGATAATCAATGGTTGAATCATAAAACCAAAGGTCCAGACGATATAGCTGATGAGTGGTTTGCAGAAGTTAAAAATTCTAAACAATAAATTAGTATAAAACTCTATAATAAAAGACAGGGTGTGTGCCCTGTCTTTTAATTTTGCGGGTTTTGGGATAACGGATTGCCGCGTCGCGAAGCGACTCGCAATGACAGTATTAAGATTGATGAGGATGCGGTTGTTGAGGGGATTTGGGATAATTCACCAAACAGCGCAAAAGACATTGTCGAAAAAAGTCAGTTGGAAAGTGTTGAAAATGTTGACGAAAGTGGTATAATAGAAGAAACGCTAGATAATGATACTGGCATTCTGGGTGAATATAAATACACAATCAAATGGCAAAATAGAAACCTTCCTGCGTGGAAGGATGGCGAGGGGCATCGTGGACCAAGAACAAAACAACATAATGAACGGGTGAACAATTATGAATTGAATGAGGACAGGGGACGTGAGGACAGGGGACGGTTCTCTGTCCTTGAGATTATCTCAACCATTTTTCAACC
>CAYLXT010000205.1:0-1529 GCA_964387615.1 uncultured Ruminococcus sp. | reverse complement strand
GGCGAACGCAAAACCAACTATAAACTTCGCGACTGGGTATTCTCTCGTCAGAGATATTGGGGAGAGCCGATACCAATGGTATACTGTGAAAAGTGCGGTTATGTACCCTTGCCCGAAAGCGAATTACCGCTTACATTACCTAATGTAGACTCTTATGAGCCTACCGATAACGGTGAATCACCGCTTGCAAAAATTACCGATTGGGTAAATACTACCTGTCCGCATTGCGGAGCTCCCGCTAAACGCGAGACCGATACAATGCCTCAGTGGGCAGGCTCATCGTGGTATTTCTTGCGTTACTGCGATCCCGATAATAAGAATGCTTTGGCTTCTAAAGAAGCCCTCGAATACTGGGGACCTGTTGACTGGTATAACGGCGGTATGGAGCACACAACACTTCACTTGCTTTATAGCCGTTTCTGGCATTTGTTCCTTTATGATATTGGCGTTGTACCCAACAAAGAACCCTATGCAAAGCGTACCAGCCACGGTATGATTTTGGGTGAAAATGGTGAAAAGATGTCTAAGTCTCGCGGCAATGTTGTAAACCCCGATGAAATTATTCGTGATTACGGCGCAGATACTATGCGTGTTTATGAGATGTTTATCGGTGACTTTGAAAAGGCGGCTCCATGGAGTCAGTCATCTATCAAGGGTAGTAAGCGCTTCCTTGACAAAGTATTCGCTTTACAGGATATTTTGGTTGACGGTGATAACTACCGCGCAGAGCTTGAGTCTGAAATTCATAAAACCATCAAAAAGGTTACTGATGATATTGAAGGTCTTAAAATGAACACCGCGATTGCAGCACTTATGTCACTGCTTAATACAATCAGTGCAACCGGTAGCGTAAACCGCGCAGAATTTAAGACATTTATTACATTGCTTAATCCATTTGCGCCCCATATGACCGAGGAGCTTTGGGAGATAGCAGGCTTTGACGGTATGCTTAATGCAACCAAGTGGCCCGAATACGACGAGGCCAAATGTGTTGATTCAGCGGTTGAAATAGCTGTTCAGGTAAACGGCAAAATCAGAGCAAGAATTAACGTTCCCGCTGATATTGATGCAGCAAGCGCAATTTCACTTGCTAAAGCCGATAATGCCGTAGCGGCTGAAATTGAGGGCAAAACAGTGATTAAAGAGCTTTATGTTCCAAAGCGTCTTGTAAATGTTGTAGTAAAATAATAAAATTTAACAAGACAGTTCGAAACCATCCTGTCTAAAAACAAAACTATGGGCAAAAATTAAAGGTGCACCCATAGTATAGGTGTACCTTTTTCGCCTTTATATGAGGGAAATTATGATCAGATATAGTATTATTCACGATAAAAATCCGCGCGAAATTGTTTTGCTTCGTGGCACGGGTTGCCGTTGGAGAAAATGCACGTTTTGCGATTATCATCTTGATAGTTCTCGTAATCAAAACGATAACCACCTTCTTAATAAATCGGTGCTTGCAAATGTTATAGGTTTATATAAGCATCTTGAGGTCATAAATTCGGGCAGCTTTACCGAACTTGATGATG
>CAYLXT010000204.1:0-1571 GCA_964387615.1 uncultured Ruminococcus sp. | reverse complement strand
CCATTATATCTGTAATGCCGCAGGCGGTCTGATAGGGACTTACCGTATATGTAAGCTCGGGGTTGCATATTGAAAAAAGTGGTCTTATTAAATTTGAAGCCAATCCACGCTTCATATTTTGAGATAAATCACTTACCACTGCTGACCAACTCATCTCACTGCCTGCCGCCGCGATTGTCAGCACGCAACCTACAGGCAAAGCCGATTTTGGCTTTTCTTTGCCCGTTACAAAATCCCATACATCAAAATCGCAGACCGCGCCAAGTGCTGTATATTTTGCAGCATCAATAACGCTACCTCCGCCAACCGCGAGTATCAACTGAACACCTATGTCTTTGGCAAGCTTTACAGCCTCACGTACAAATTCAATCTTGGGATTTGGCTCCACGCCACCCATTTCAATAACTTCTATATCATACCGATTTAAAGAATTTATAATATCGTCATAAAGTCCATTTGCCTTAATGCTACCCTTACCATATTGCAGCATTATTTTTTTATAACCATAATCAGATACTATTTTACCAAGCTCTTTATGTTTGTCTTTACCAAAAAACACCTTGGTTGGAGTATAATACTCAAAATCAAGCATTTTATTTCCCTCGCTTACAAAATCACGCCCAAAGGTAACTTTGGGCGTGAAATTAAATTTATATTTCTGAATTATTCAGCAGCTTCTTCTGCTACTTCCTCTTGAGGTGCTTCAACAACTTCTTCAGTTGTTGCTACAACTTCATCTTCAGCAATTGCTTCCTCTACCACTTCAGGCTCAAGAAGAACGCGGATAGAAAGGCTAACGCGCTTCTTTTCAAGGTCAACAGCGGTAATCTTTGCCTCAACCTCTTGACCTACAGTAAGCTCATCCTGTGGCTTAGCAACGTGCTTATTAGCAATCTGTGAGATATGAATAAGACCGTCTACACCTGGGATAATTCTTGCAAACGCACCGTATGTAGTCATACTAACAATCTTAACTGTAACAACATCATCAACATTATAGTTGTTCTGGAAAATTGTCCAGGGATTGTCCTCTGCCTTTTTATAACCTAAAGAAATCTTTTTCTTGTCCTGATCAAGCGCCTTAACATAAACCTCAATCTCATCGCCTACAGCTACTACTTCAGCAGGGTTTTTGATGCGATTCCAGGAAAGCTCAGAAATGTGTACCATTCCGTCAACACCGCCGATGTCAACAAACGCGCCGTAGCTTGTAAGTGACTTAACAGTACCTGTGATACGGTCACCAACAGCGATAGATGCCCATACCTTTTCTTCAGCCTCTTTGCGTGCCTCGCGGAGTACGCTACGGATAGAACCGATAGCTCTGCGACCGCGACCGATTTCAATAATTCTAAAATCAACTTCCTGGCCCTTAAGATCTTCAAGAGAATCATTTCTTGAAGCGGTAGCCTGAGACGCTGGGATAAATACGCGAACATTGTTTGAGTACACTACAACGCCGCCCTTGATTACGTCGCGAACAACACCGTGGAGCACTTCGCCCGAATCCTTGGCTGCAACTATATTGTCCCAACCTGCAATAGCATCGTAACGACGCTTTGAAAGCATTG
>CAYLXT010000203.1:0-1581 GCA_964387615.1 uncultured Ruminococcus sp. | reverse complement strand
GGCCTCCCGGACAGTCCGTTTAAAGAGTGCTTTGTTGCGGACCGTCAAGGATGCCGGTCCCTACATATATCGCACAAATATGGTTGAGTGATTTTACCAATATTTTTCTTGTAATTCCCAATATATTGTGCTATAATAAACTGTAATTTTATATATAGGTGGTATTACTATGAAATGTCCTTTTTGCGGTTATGAAGAAAGCAAGGTAATTGACTCTCGTCCTACAGATGAGGGTGAGCGTATCCGCCGTCGTCGCGAGTGTTTACAATGCGCTAAGCGTTTTACTACTTATGAGATGATTGAAAGTCTTCCCATAATTGTAATCAAAAAAGATGGCTCGCGCGAGACCTTTGACCGTCAGAAGCTGCTTACAGGTATGCTTCGCGCTTGCGAAAAACGCCCTGTATCTATCGAGATGCTTGACCGCGCAATTTCAGATATTGAAACCGTTATTCAGAACTCACTTGACCGTGAGGTTAGCAGTGACAAGATAGGCGAACTCGTTATGGAAAAATTAAAGGAAATTGACGAGGTTGCCTACGTGCGTTTTGCGTCGGTTTATCGTCAGTTTAAGGACATCAATACCTTTATGGATGAATTAAATAAGTTACTTAGCAAATAGGAGAATCTTTTAAAAATGGACAATCGCGAACTTTTGGCAGAACTTTTACTGCCGAATATAGATAAAACACCTGATTATTATGAAAATTTATATCCCGAACGCAATCTGCCTGAGGGCGCGCGCGTAACACGAATTGCGCCAAGCCCTACGGGCTATCTGCATTTGGGTGTGTTGTTTACATCGCTTGTAAACCGCATTACCGCTACGTCGTCCGGTGGCCTCTTTTATACCCGAATCGAAGATACCGACAAAAAGCGTGAGGTTGCAGGCGGTATTGAGGATATTATCAGCGGACTTTGGCGCTTTGGAATTACCATTGACGAGGGCTTTATAAGCGGTAGTGAGCAAAAAGGTATTTACGGCCCATATCAGCAAAGTCACCGCGCCGAAATTTATCAGACCTACGTTAAAGATTTAATAAGACAAGGTTTGGCTTACCCTTGCTTTTGTACCGCCGAGGATTTAGAGGCTGTACGTAAAGTGCAGGAGGAAAATAAAATTCGCACAGGCTATCACGGCGAGTATGCAAAACATCGTGACATAACCTACGAAGAGGCAAAGGCGCTTATAGAAGAAGGCAAGCCTTTTGTAATAAGACTTAAATCACCCGGCAGTGAAGAAAACCGTATTACTTTTGAAGATACCATTAAGGGCAAGATTGAAATGCCCGAAAATGATGAAGATTTTGTATTGCTCAAGTCTGACGGCATACCAACCTACCACTTTGCACACGCAATAGACGATCACCTTATGCACACAACACACGTGCTTCGCGGTGACGAGTGGATTTCATCGGTTCCAAAGCATATACAGCTCTTCAAGTTGCTTGGCTTTAAGGTGCCAAAATACGGTCATGTTTCACCGATTATGAAGCTTGATAACGGCGCAAAGCGTAAGATTAGTAAGCGTAAAGACCCCGAGGCTGCAGTGCATTTCTTTGCAGAGCAGGGTTATGAGTC
>CAYLXT010000202.1:0-1598 GCA_964387615.1 uncultured Ruminococcus sp. | reverse complement strand
CGGGTTTCAAAATCCTCGTAGTGCTTGTTTCTCACGTCGGTCCAGCCTACTTCGCTGACAGCAAGCAAACGCACATAGGTTTGAAAATCAAACTTTTTATCGTGGGGTATATATTCAGTCCACTGTGGCATCTCGATACCTAAAATGTTCTCGTCCTCAAAGCCTTCAAAATAAGGGCTGTAGTTATATGTTTTTGAAAGCGGTATAAGTGAAAACGCCATATCGGAATACATATAATTGTACTGAGTAAGCAGAACTTTGCCTTTGTTTTGTGACCACTCAACCGCCTTTTCGGCGCCACGTGTGGTCCAAACCTGTGGGATTGCGGTTTTATCCATCTTATCGCTGATAATTTCATTCCAGCCTATTGTTTGTTTGCCCTTTTCTTTAAGATGCGCCACAAGAATATTGTTAAAATATCCGTGCAGTTCTACGTGATCGTGCAAACCTTCTTTTTTCATAAGTTCCTGACAAGCCTCGCAGTTATCCCACTGCTCTGACTCAACCTCGTCGCCGCCTATGTGGAAATAGGGCGCGGGGAAAATCTCGCAAAGCTCATCGATAACGGTTTTTATAAATTCGTATGATTCAGGTCTTGCACAGCAGAGATTGTTTTTAAAGATACCAAAATGTGGTTCAACATCAATGATTCTGTTATCGCAAGAAATTTGCGGATAGCAGGCAATGGCGGCAGTGGCGTGACCCGGCACGTCTATTTCGGGCACAACCATAATATTGCGTTCGGCGGCATAAGCTACTATTTCACGAGCATCGTCCTGAGTGTAAAAAAGACCTCTGCCGTACTCACCCTCGTTGTAGGTAGAATCTTTGTCACGCATATGTATTACTGAATATGGCGTACCTTTACGGATCGAGCCTTTTTCGGTAAGAAGAGGATATTTCTTTATCTCGATTCGCCAGCCCTGATCGTCTGCCAAGTGCCAATGAAAAACGTTCATTTTAATGCTTGCCATATAGTCAAGTATTTGCTTTAGTTTATCCATTGACCAAAAATGACGGCTGCAATCGAGCATAAAACCACGCCATTCGTATTTTGGCGCATCATCTACAATAACCGCGTTAAAGTTATCATTACCTGCGGCAAGTTGCACAATGGTCATAAACGCGTAAAGCGCGCCTGCGCGAGCCGAACAAAAAACATTGATATCGCCGTTTTCATAAAGAATTTTGTAACCTTCTTCTGCAATGTCGTTATCAACAATAAAAGTAAGACGGTTTTTTTCGGCTTCTTTTGCTTCGGGAATAAGCTTTTCAAAAAGATTGGTTACCTCTGCAAACTCACCTGAAATTATCGTTTTTTTAGAAAACCAGATTTTTTCGGTCAGTTCTTTGGTGTGCATCGGACGCGGAATAATGTTTGCCATAAGTTTTGCCTCCTTAAATGGATATATTATCAAGCGTATGATAACATAACAGAAAGCGATTTTCAAGTAAAAAACACATGAAAAAATATTTTTAAAAATGTCAAATTATGTATTGTTTTTCTTGGAAATATGATATATAATAAGTACAATTGGGAGAAAATCGGATTTTCTCAATTTAATTAACAATTTTTATTGCATTTTCGGGAGGTGCAA
>CAYLXT010000201.1:0-1643 GCA_964387615.1 uncultured Ruminococcus sp. | reverse complement strand
ACGGAGTTATCACACCAAAAATTAAAATCAGCGAAAATATCGCTAAAATCACAGTTCCCGGTGTTAAAATTCCATGGCGCCTTTATGACAAAAAGACAGGTAAGGCAATTGCCGACGTTATCACTCTTAATTATGAAAAGATTGACGACACCAAGCCTTACGAGATTTTTGACCCCACTTATACCTGGAAGCGCAAGACCATTACCGATTTTACCGCGCGCAAATTACAGGTCAAGATTTTTGAAAAGGGCGAGCAGGTTTATAACTCTCCCACCGTTACCGAAATTGCCGCTTTGCGTGAAAAACTTGTAGATAATCTTTGGGACGAGGTCAAGCGTTTTGAAAAGCCGCACACCTATTATGTTGACCTAAGCCAAGATTTGTGGGATCAGCGTAACGAGCTTTTAAACAAAGCAAATAAAAAATAAGGAGACTCAAAATGAAAAAGCTATTTAGTCTTGTTTTATGTGTAATTTTTGTGCTTTCTCTTGCCGCTTGCGGTAATAATTCGAATGGCGGCAGTGACCACAGCGTTGATGTTGAATATTACGCTAAACTCGGTCAGATAAACGATATTTCGTATAAGTTGGGCGACGGCGTTGACGAGACCTATGATGTAATAAGCACTGCAACTTTAGATGATGAGGGCGAATACCTTTATTACGAATATGAAACCGGCGATTATACCGTTATGACCGATGGCACGGTTTGCTGTTGCTATAAAACCGAAGACAAGTCCGCAGGCATTACCCATATTGTAAAATACGGCGATGCTTATGGCTTTAACACAGGTGCAATATCTACCCAAATTCGCGATACTATGAGCGATATGGGTTATACCGCTACCGAACGCGAGGCAAAAAGCGGTGAGCTTTTCTTTTTGCCGTCAAGCTCTGATATCACCGTTTTAGAGTATGAAATAAAAGAAAACACCGTTTTGTTCGTATTTCAGCAAAATGCGCTCAGCGCAACGGTAATTTATTAAATTTTTAGGAGACCCTAACCTTTATGATATTAGATGAAAATCAAATCGCAGGCACCTTTCCCGCAATGGCTCTGCGCGGAGTGGTTGCCTTTCCCAATATGCTGTTGACGTTAGACGTCGGCAGAAAAAAATCGGTGCGCGCGTTAAGCTATGCAATGGATAAAAACGTGCCGATTTATCTTGTAACTCAAAAAGATATTGCGGTAGAAGACCCCGATTCATCCCACCTTTACGATTTGGGTTGCCTTTGTCGTGTGCGACAGGTGCTTAAAATGCCCGACGGCGGCGCAAAGGTGCTTGTAAAAGGACTTTATCGCGCACGTCACTTAACTTTTAACGATAACGGCGCGCACTTTGTAGCTACTATAGAAAAGTGCGAGGACAAACTTATCAGAAATCGTGAGGTTTATGTTGAAAGTCTTATCCGTCGCATCCGTGCCGAATTTGAGCGCTATGCAAATGTGGCACATAACCTACCAAATGATATTATTCTTAACGTAGCAAAAAGTGATGATCTTGGATCACTTTGCGATTTCATTGCATTTAACATACCTGCTCCGTTTGATGACAAGCAGTATGTGTTAGAGCAGCTCAATGTTATAACCCGTGCAAAAGTTTTGCTTGAACTCGTTTCAAAAGAGCGTGAGGTTACCGAAAT
>CAYLXT010000200.1:0-1654 GCA_964387615.1 uncultured Ruminococcus sp. | reverse complement strand
AGGACGGTGAGATTATGACACTTACAAAAGGTGAAGAATATAAGCTGCTACATTTGTTGCTTGATATGGGCGAGATGATGCTCTGTTCGGGCGGTGAGGTTCGTAGGGTAGAGAACACATTATCGCTTATGGGTAAGGCTTACGGCGCGGTTGAGACCAATGTATTGGTTATAACGGCGAGCATTGTGCTTACAATGAAATTCGGAGATGGAAATCTTATAACTGAAAGCAGACGAGTGGAAAGTCCCGGCAGTAATAAGCTATGGCGACTTGAAAGCTTAAATGCATTAAGCCGTAAGTGTTGTGAAAATCCACTACCGCTTGAACAACTTGAAACCGAAATTAAAAATTGTAAGCAACCAACAAATTTATGGAAGTTTTATTTGGGCTCTGCATTAGCGGCAGGCGCGTTTGCCGTGTTCTTTGGCGGTAATATTGTTGACGGTATTATTGCGGCGGTGTTTGCGCTTGTGGTTTGCTTCTTTCAACGCAGGTTTTCAAATATATTTCCAAACAACATAATCTTTAATGTTGTATGTTCTTTTGTTGTGGGTGTCTTAATTTGCCTTTTAACAAAATTTATACCGGCAGTAAACACCGATATGGTTATAATAGGTGTTATAATGCTGTTGATACCCGGTATTGCTTTTACCAATTCTATGCGCGATATTTTGGTAGGCGATACAATTTCGGGTATTATGCGACTTATTGAAAGCTTGCTCTGGGCGGCAGGCCTTGCCGTAGGCTTTATGCTCGCAATCCTTTTGGTAGGAGGTATTGCAATATGATAGAAATTATCATTCAACTTATAACCGGCATGTTAGGCTCGCTTGGCTTTGCTTTGTTGTTTGGATTAAAAAAGCAATACCTTATAGCCGCGGCACTCGGCGGATTTCTTAACTGGGGGTTGTATCTTCTTGGTATGCACCTATGGAATGCGATATTCTTTGCAGGACTTTTGGCATCAGCAGCCTCCGCGCTTTACAGTGAGATTATGGCGCGACTAAAAAAGGCGCCCGCAACACTTTTCTTTATAACCTCGGTTATACCTCTTATTCCGGGTAGAGCGCTTTATTACACATGTAGCAATGCGGTAATGAGAGATTGGACAGCAGCTAAATCATACGCCAATATTACGTTACAATATGCTTTATCAATCGCAGCAGGCGCGTGTATTATATGGGCGATAACGCTGACTGTTGAAAACATAAAAAAGCACAAAAAAACAAATTAAAAAAGTCACCCGTATTTGTTAAAAATTTTTATTGACAAATGCGGGTGATGGTGTTATTATATGATAGCGTGCGAAACTGTGCGTAGTTTCGTGCTGTCTATTTTTTAAAGAAAGGAGATAGTGAAAAGTGCCTACCTTTAACCAATTAGTTCGTAGCGGTCGTGAAACCGTTGAAAAGAAGGCTAAGGCTCCTGCACTCTTAAAGGGTTACAACTCTATGAAGCGCAACCTTACCGACAACGATTCACCGCAGAAACGCGGCGTATGCACTGCTGTTAAGACTTCTACACCTAAGAAGCCTAACTCTGCTCTTCGTAAAATTGCCAGAGTACGTCTTTCAAACGGTATTGAAGTTTCAGCCTACATTCCCGGTATCGGCCACAATCTTCAGGAACACTCAGTTGTTCTTATCCGTGGCGG
>CAYLXT010000199.1:0-1667 GCA_964387615.1 uncultured Ruminococcus sp. | reverse complement strand
CCTGTTTATCCTGGAACATAGTGCGGAAGAAAAGAGACAGTGCGTCGTCGCGCGACAGCAAGGCAAAGAAAGTGGTTGCAAAGGTGCTCTTTTTGAGCATTATGCAGTACACCGTCGAATCATCCGTGATCTCTATATCGTGCATTGAGCCCGGAGATATGATGCACAGCTCACCTTTGGAAAGCTGTCGGCATTCATCTTCAAAGTGGAATGTGCATGATCCATCCACTACATAGTTGAGTTCGACATAATCGTGCGTATGCAGATAGGGCCTTGTATATCTCGGATGAAGTATGATGAAGACATCCTTTATGAGAGGAATAATATCTTCTTCGGTAACCTTCTTGCTGACTGTCATCGTGGGCCGCACCTGAAAGAAGATGTTGTTCACACATTCCGCGAACGCATTTGAATCCATGTTGCTGAACATAGGCAGCTCCTGCCTGTGCGGAGAAGATGTGAAAAGCCGGTCGCTCTTATAAAGGACATCTATGATCTCAGGGAACTGCAGGCGTTTGCCGGACATTTCGTAATGTATCTTAAGCGCTTCGCTGACCTGACCGAAATTAGTATAATATGCCATAAAAATATACCATCCTTCAATATGGAATAAGTTATTTAACCATATACTTAGAGTAAATATAACAAATAAGCAAATTGATTGCCACAATTAGATATAAGGAGAAGTAATATGAAAATCAGCAGCATCAGAATCAACGGCATCAAATCCCCTGTGGGATTTTCACTGGGCAGTGTTGATGTATCGTGGAAAGTCACCGATACAAAGAGCCTGAAAGCTGCAGCCTGTAAGGTAACGATCGCCCGTGCCGATGCACCGAATGAGCCTCTTTGTGTGCGCGAGGGAGCAGACCTCGATTTCACCGGAGAGGTTTTTGATATACATCTTGAGACGCGTACAGAGTATATCGTGAAGGTTGCAGTGAAGGGAGATGCCGGAGACAGTGCGTGTGCTGAATCTGTTTTCGAGACAGGCAAAATGGATGAGCCGTGGGCAGCAGAGTGGATCGCGGCAGAAAAAGGCGATGACTGCCATCCGTTCATGAGGAAAACCTTCAATGTTAAGCCGGGCCTTAAGAAGGCAAGACTTTACGCGACAGGTGTCGGAATGTTCGAAGCTTATATCAACGGAGAGAAGCTTGGAGATGAGTATCTCCTGCCTGGTGTTACTGATTATGAAAAGAGAATACAGGTGATCACGTTCCCTGTCAGCGGGCTCAGGGAAGGTGAGAACGAGCTCGGTCTCCTGCTTGGAAAAGGCTGGTTCATGGGCACCTTTGGCCTTGAGATGAAAGACAATTACTATGGAAGCAGGATGGCTGCCATCGGAGAGTTGCATCTTGAATATGAAGACGGAACAGAAGACGTCGTCTGCACGGATGGCGCTTTTGAATATACAGCCTCCGATATAACCGAGTCCGGAATATACTTCGGAGAGACTATCGAGAGAAAGACTTCCGAAGCTGAGTGGAGGCCGGTCGCTGTCGTGACTGAGTACAGCAAGGAAGAAGGCACATGGAACCTCGCCAAGGAGCATCTTACAGATCGTCTGAGTCCGGCGCTCAAGGTCAAGGAGATCATCACTGCTAAGGAGGTCATCATGACACCTGCCGGGGAGACTGTAATAGATTTTGGCCAGAACTTCGCGG
>CAYLXT010000198.1:0-1671 GCA_964387615.1 uncultured Ruminococcus sp. | reverse complement strand
GAAATTTGCTGAATATCAGAAAGATAACTGTTAATGTCAGCATAAATTGAAGCGTAATTATGTGTAGCAGAATGCAGACCTATTGCGTGACCGCGGTTTACTATCTGCGGCATATACTCGCGTTTTGAGGTGCCCACAACAAAAAATGTAGCCTTTATACCGTAAGCGTCAAGTATGTCTAAAATCTTAAGTGTGTTATCCGAAGGACCGTCATCAAACGTAAGATAGCAGATACCACCTTCGGCGGTATCTGCCTGATCTACATTTTTAAGAGTGATAAGCTGCTGTAGCTCCTGTCTACGTTTTTCGGCTTTAAGCTGCTCTATCTGTGTTTTTAAATTGCTGTTTTCTTGCTCTAATCTTGCTTTTTCTTGCAATGCCGCTTGAAGTTGTGAATTAAGCTCGGTTTTTTCTTGCTCGCTCAAAGCAGCGTTTGAGTCATATTCTGCAATTTTTTCACTCAGCTCATCAATCTTTTCCTGAGCCGCTTGAAGCGCGCTGCTGTTGTCAGAAAGATTTGCCGATATAGCTACATAATCATTGTGCTTTTCGTAAGCGAAATACGAAACGCCCGAAAGGCAAGCTACAAGCAAAAATATTACAAACAAAAATATTATATTTGTTTTTGATTTAAAAAATCCCATACTTTCGCCCCCATTTTTTACACTTCAATGAGTATAGCACACGGCGGGACAAAAGTCTACAAATTTATACTAATTTTTCACTTAATTTTCGACTTGTATTTTTTACGCACAAGTAAACAACACCCCATATAACAAGATAGCCCAAGACAAAGATACCTGTAAATATCGCTAACACCATCGGCTCAAAAGGTATCCACGAGTTAATAAGATAACAAACTGTATATACAATATATAAAGCGCCCAACTGACAGAGCAAGCCTTTCATTATTGACCAGTGCTCTATTTGATGAAAAATACTGCTGCCCGCATGAACAAATGCCAGAATGTAGGTTGATACAACGCCTAAAAACATCTCGTTGCCCGTAAGCGAAAAATCATCTATTGTATAAGATAAAATCAGCATTACTACCGCTGTTATAACGGGTCCAAAGCCGCCGAACATAAGTCCCCTGTGTAAAAACTCTTTAACATATTTATTCATAATTATAATCCGATCCTTTCCTTAATACTTCTTATATTGCGTCGCGATACATAATCGGTATGTCCGTTTTCAAAAATCACTTTAAGCGTACCGCTTATCGACGCGTCAAATTTTTGTATTTTGTTTATATTTGCAATACTTGACTGGTTAATTTTAATAAAATCTTTATCAAGAATATCCTCTATATTGTAAAGCCTTAATTTTAAAAGGTATTTTTCATCCTTGCATATTGCATAAACCTTTGAATTTTCAACCGTAAAGCAATAAATATCTTTAATATTTAATTTTACAATATCACCCCGTAAGTAGCCTGTAATCTGGGATGTGCTGCCCACAGACATACGCTCAATTTCACAAATAAGTTCATTTCTCTGATGGGCATAAATTAAAATTTCTTCATCACGGGTTTTATCTAGAATTACCGTACATTTCATAAAATGCCCTCCTTTCACCCGTATGTTATCACTCATAATTCTATTTTTCAACAAAATACGGGTATTCGGTAAAAATTTAAAACTATTCGGCAAAATACCCTTTTAATATGTC
>CAYLXT010000197.1:0-1685 GCA_964387615.1 uncultured Ruminococcus sp. | reverse complement strand
GCGAGCAGGGCAAAAAGATGCTTGAGGAATTGTCAAAATGTTGTTCTAACTTAAAGATTTTAGGCAGTTTTGAAAAGGAGATTAAGGTATGATAATACCTGTAAAAACAGAAAACGGCGGTTATAATATTTATCTTGAACGCGGCGCAATAACACGCGCAGGAGAATATTTTAATCTTGACCGTAACGTGCTTATAGTTACCGACAGCGGCGTGCCGCGTGAGTACGCAGAAACAGTAGCGACACAATGCCGCGAATCGATGATACTCGTGTTTCCGCAAGGCGAGGAATCTAAAAATTTTGATACCTACAAAAGTATGCTTGAAGCACTGGTAAAAGGCGATTTTACCCGTACCGACTGTGTTGTGGCTGTCGGCGGCGGTGTGGTTGGCGATATGGCAGGCTTTGCTGCGGCAACCTTTATGCGCGGTATAGATTTTTATAATATACCAACTACCGTGCTTTCACAGGTTGACTCATCGGTAGGCGGTAAGACGGCCATAGATTTTGGTGGGCTTAAAAATATCGTAGGTGCTTTTCATCAACCAAAGGGTGTAATTATTGATCCTGATACATTAAAAACGTTGCCCGACAGACAAATTTCTAACGGTCTTTCTGAGGCAGTTAAGATGGCGCTCACACACGACGAAGAACTTTTTGCTATGTTTGAAAGTGACGATTTTAATATTGACACCGTAATCGAGCGTTCAATTAAGATAAAGCGTTCGGTTGTAGAGGCTGATGAAAAGGAATCAGGACTACGCAAGGTGCTCAATTTTGGCCACACGGTAGGTCACGCAATCGAGAGTAATACACCGTCGCTTTATCACGGCGAATGTGTAGCCCTTGGTATGCTGCCTATGTGTAGCAATGAAGTAAGAGAAAGACTTGTTCCCGTGCTTGAAAAATTAATGCTACCCGTTAAGATTGATTGCGATACGCAAAAAATTATTGAAACTATGAGTCATGATAAAAAAATGGCAGGCGATATGATTTCGGTGGTTCGTGTAGAAACAGCAGGTACTTTTAATATAACAAAAATTAAGTTTTCAGATTTTGCAGATGAGATAAAGGCGGTGTACAAAAAATGAAAAACACCATAGGCAACAGTCTTGCGGTAACTCTTTTTGGTGAGAGTCACGGTAAGGCAATAGGTGTGGTAATTGACGGTATTGCATCGGGCATTGCGGTAGATGAAGATTATATTGCTTCTCAGCTTTCACGCCGCAGACCAAAGGATGCAACCTCTACACCTCGTCAGGAAAAGGACGAATTCAGTATTCTTAGCGGTGTTTTTGAAGGACACACCACAGGCACGCCCATTTGTATTTCAATACCAAATGCTGACACTCATTCCTCTGATTACGGCGAAATGCAGTATAAAATGCGTCCCTCCCACGCCGATTATACCGCAAACTGTCGCTATAACGGCTTTCAGGACTATCGCGGCGGCGGACACTTTAGCGGCAGAATAACCGCGGCGCTTGTAGCGGCAGGCGCGTGCGTTTTACCCGCGCTTAATAAGAAGGGTATTTATGTTGGCACACATATAAAAAATATCGCCGGTGTAAATGACAGAGAATTTGAAAACGATAACGATATCATAAGCATATCAAAAAAAGATTTTCCTGTTTTAGATAATGAACAGGGCGAAAAAATGCGTGAAAAAATACTTGCCGCAAAGTG
>CAYLXT010000196.1:0-1744 GCA_964387615.1 uncultured Ruminococcus sp. | reverse complement strand
ACTAACGCTTGGTCGTGAGACTCGCAGTAGCCTATATTTTTTTCTTGCGCGCGTCGAGATGTAAGCTCGTGCCAAAGCTTGCCGATATCCCAATTTTCGTCAGCACATTCCTTGATAGTTTTTATCCACAAATCAGGCACGCCCATAGACAAGCGATAGTCAAAGCCAATTCCACCATCTTCTATAGGGATACACATACCCGGCATACCCGACATATCCTCGGCAATCGTAAGCGCGTTTGGATTGATTTCGTGAATTAACTCATTTGCCAACTGCAAATAGGTAACGGCGTCGGTATCGGTGTTCATTGAAAAGTACATATCATAGTTTGTAAACGCACTACCTAAACCATGATCGTGATAAAGCATAGATGTCACACCGTCAAAACGGAAGCCGTCAAAATGGAAGGTCTCCATCCAATATTTAAGATTTGAAAGCAAAAAGTGCAATACTTCATTTTTTGCGTAATTAAAAAGCTTAGTGCCCCAAGCGGAGTGGTTGCCCTTTTCGCCTTCGTGGAAAAATTGATAGACCGTGCCATCAAACTCGTTAAGTCCCTCGTTGGTGTTCTTTACCGCGTGAGAGTGCACTACATCCAACAAAACGGCAATTCCCATATCGTGCGCAGTATTTATAAGCTCTTTTAAATCACGACTGTTGCCGTAACGCGAGGACGCGGCAAAAAAGTTGGAAACCTGATACCCAAACGAACCATAATAAGGGTGCTCCATAATGGCCATTATCTGTATGGTATTATATCCCAGCTCTTTAATTCTCGGCAGGATGTTTTCAGTAAACTCGCGATACGTACCAACAGCACCGTTTTCTTGAGCCATACCGATATGGCATTCGTAAATAAAAGGTGTCTTTTCGGGTGCAAATCCGTCGTCGGTCCAAGAGAATTTTTTGTAGGTATCTTCTATTTCAGCGCACCACAAATATGTTTGAGGATCTTGCACAACGCGAGTAGCATATAACGGAACACGGCGCAGTATCCGTCCCGAGCTTACAACAATAGCCTGCACCTTATCTCCAACCTTGAGCGCGTTTTTGCCCTTTAGGTGAATTTCAAAAACACCGTTATCAAGCCTGTTTAAAGGGTGACTTTCGGTGTTCCAACCGTTAAAATCGCCGGTTAAATACATTTCGGCGGCGGCGGGCGCCCACTCGCGATAAACCCATCCGTCGCGGGTACGGTGAAAACCAAAATACTTGTGCCCGTTTGCAAAGCTTTTGATTTTTTTACCGTTTCCCAAAAGCTCTTTTCTTTTTGCATTAAAAAGCTCGGTTCTTAAATTAATATCCTTTTCAAAGGGTGCTAAATAAGGGTCAATTTCTAAAATACGTGTTTTTTGGCGTATGCTCATTTTAATCCCTCTTTTCAAATTTATTATACCATATAATGTAAATAAATATCAATAATTTTGTATATAACCATAACAAATAATTCTGAGCACAAAAAGTGATAACATTGATATCATGCCGCAAGGCGTAACATCAACGTCTATATGACAACATCATCAGCGCAAGCCCGTCTAATGAATGATGAATATTGAAGGCGCGAAAATCCTGCCGACAATAATCGACAGGATTTTCGTTTTGGAAGGGGTTGTACAAATTCGAAGTCATTTAAATTTTTAACCTATGTGTTCGAACCACTACATATTTTAGAATGAAATATTTTCCTTGCGGAAAATATGAAATAATTCACTACCGTGAATTATGAAATTTTCTGCTAACGCAG
>CAYLXT010000195.1:0-1757 GCA_964387615.1 uncultured Ruminococcus sp. | reverse complement strand
ACAAAGCACAAACGTTTTATGATAGGTCTGCCGATAATTATATTTGTTCAAGCATTACTTTTGCTATGGCTTTTGCACATAGCGGCTTGACAAAGCGTATATTGTGATATAAAATAAATAAAACAAAATATTCTTCGGGGCGGGGTGCGATTCCCCACCGGCAGTTAAAGCCTGCGAGCCTTTTAGGTTGATTTGGTGAGATTCCAAAGCCGACGGTACAGTCCGGATGGTAGAAGAAAAAATATACTATGTATTTTTACGCCCCCACATATTTGTGGGGGTTTGCTTTTTAATAGAGTATTTGAGATTCTTCGCGACTAAAGTCGCTCTGAATGACAAATGGGTATAGATGCATCTTCTGTATGTCATTCAGAGCGAAGCGAAGAATCTTAAAGACTGAATTATATCAGCGAAAAGAGGTTGTTTTTATGCAAAAACAAAATATACGAAATATAGCCGTTACCGCAATAATGGGCGCTATCGGTTTTATACTTATGATGCTTGAGTTTCCAATTTCATTTTTAATTCCGTCATTTATAAAGTTCGATTTTTCAGAACTACCGGCACTTGTAACTGCTTTTGCTTTGGGCCCTTGGTGGGGAGTACTTGTTTGTTTTATAAAAAATGCACTACATCTTTTTGTGGGCACAACCGCAGGCGTGGGTGAACTTTCTAACTTTGTTTTGGGCGCAATATTTGTATATGTGGGCGGTGTCGTTTACAAGCGCAACAAATCGCGCAAGGGTGCGCTCATAGGCGCGCTTATAGGTGCGCTTTTAATGGCGGCAACAAGCGTTGCAACAAACTACTTTTTTGTGTACCCCATATATGCAAAAATGTTGATTCCTATGGATGCCATAGTGGGTATGTATTCTGCGATTTTGCCATCGGTTGATAGTTTGTTTGAAGCGTTGTTGATATTTAATTTTCCGTTTAATCTTGCTAAGGGTTTAATTGATGCGGCGATATGCTTTGTTATCTACAAAAAGTTATCCCCTATTTTAAAAAGTAAAAAATAACAGTTGACAAATTGAAGCAACAGTAGTAAAATACTACACGACAAATAAATATATAGTCCTTATCAAGAGCGACGGAGGGTACAGGCCCTGTGAAGTCCGGCAACCTGAGCTATTCAAGGTGCCAAATCCTGCGGATTATCCGAAAGATAAGATAGTTTTGACAAGCCGTTTATCTTTTGGTAAGCGGCTTTAATTTTTGTGGAATATGGGGGAATATAATATGTATAAAAAATTATTTACTTCTGAATCGGTAAATGAAGGTCATCCCGATAAAGTTTGTGACCAGATTTCTGATGCAATACTTGATGCGATGATAGCGCAGGACAAGCAATCTCGCGTAGCGTGCGAAACCTTTTGTACTACCGATATCGTAAATGTAATGGGAGAAATTACCACTAACGCTAATGTTGATATTGAGGCGGTAGTGAGAGAGGTTTTATGCGATATAGGCTATGACAGCAAGGAAAAAGCCTGCTTTGACGGCAAGACCTGCAAGGTTATTGTAAACCTTGATAAACAGTCACCTGACATCGCTATGGGTGTTGATAATTCACTTGAGCTTAAAGACGGCGAGGATGACAAATACAATCAGCACGGCGCGGGCGACCAGGGTATGATGTTTGGCTACGCTTGCGACGAAACACCCGAGCTTATGCCACTTGCCATTTCTTTGGCGCACAAAATGTCGTATAAACTAACTTGTGTTCGTAAATCGGGTGAGCTTACATATCTTCGTCC
>CAYLXT010000194.1:0-1766 GCA_964387615.1 uncultured Ruminococcus sp. | reverse complement strand
ACCGTCTGATGCTTACTGCCGATAGAATCAAGGCGATGGCAGACGGTATTCGTGATGTTGCAAAATTGCCCGACCCCATCGGTCACACATTAAAAGAACATACGCGCGAAGACGGACTGAAAATCACAAGAGTTTCTGTGCCGATTGGTGTTATTGCTATTATATATGAAAGCCGACCTAATGTTACAAGTGATGCGGCGGCGCTGTCTCTTAAAAGCGGTAACGTTTGTGTGCTCCGCGGCGGAAAAGAAGCCATAAATTCGGCAAAAGCAATAGTTGCGGCTTTGCGCGAGGGTTTGCGCGAGGCGAATGTTACCGAAAATGCTATAAATCTTGTTACCGATACTACGCGTGAGAGCGCTAATGCCTTGATGAAAGCCAACGGATATGTTGATATGCTCATTCCACGCGGCGGTGCCGGACTTATAAATGCTTGCATTAACAACGCTACCGTACCTTGTATTCAAACGGGTACAGGTATATGCCATATATATGTAGAAAAAACTGCCAAGTTAGATATGGCAATAAATATTATAAACAACGCAAAAACAAGTCGTCCAAGCGTTTGTAACGCGGCAGAGGTTTTGCTCGTTGACGATGCGATAAAAAATGAAATATTGTTGAAGGTATATGACAAGCTTGTTAATGAAAGAAAAGAAAACGGACAAATACCTGTTGAACTGCGTTTAGATAATAAAGCTTTATCGGTAATAGACGGTACACCCATAGGCGATAATGACTATGATACGGAGTTTTTGGATTATATACTCGCGGTAAAATGCGTTAAAAATGTCGATGAGGCGATAGAGCATATATCTGCTCACTCAACAGGACATAGCGAAGCGATAATTTCAAGTGATGAAACCGCTATAGCAAAATTTACCGCAGGGGTAGACAGCGCGGCGGTATATGTAAATGCGTCTACCCGCTTTACCGACGGCGGTGAGTTCGGTCTTGGTTGCGAAATGGGTATTTCCACCCAAAAGCTACACGCCCGTGGACCTATGGGACTCCAAGAACTTACTACTTATAAATACATTATTAATGGCAATGGTCATATAAGGTGATAATATGAAATACGGATTTATAGGTTGCGGCAATATGGGTGGCGCTTTGGCGCGCGCAGTAGCCAAAACTACAAAAGATATACTTGTTTCTGATTTTGATATCCAAAAAGCCGAAACCTTTGCAAAAGAGTTGGGTGTTATAGTTAGCAACAATAATGATATTGCTCAGAATTGCGATAGAATATTTTTGGGTGTAAAGCCGCAGGTTATGGCAGAAATGCTTAGCGGCATAAAGAAAATTTTATCTGTAAAAAAACCAATTCTTATATCTATGGCGGCAGGACTTTCTACCCAAAAAATAAAAGAATTAGCTGGCAATATGCCTGTTATACGCATTATGCCAAATACACCTGTGAGCGTAGGAAAGGGAGTTGTGCTTTACTGCGCAAACGGCGTAGAACAAAATATAATTGATGATTTTGCAAACGATATGGCGCACTGCGGAAAACTTTACCCGATTGACGAATCGCTTATGGATGCAGGATGTAGTGTATCAGGTTGTGGACCCGCTTTTATGTATACATTTGCAGCGGCTGTAGCAAAGGGTGGCGAAGAATGTGGTTTGTCACAAAAGCAAGCAATAGAATTTGCCGCCGCAACAATGTCGGGCGCTGCTGAAATGTTGCTTACATCGGGCAAAACACCCGAAGAGTTGACTAATGCGGTCTGCTCAAAGGGTGGCAGTACCATTGAGGGAGT
>CAYLXT010000193.1:0-1788 GCA_964387615.1 uncultured Ruminococcus sp. | reverse complement strand
GTCGCTTATAAATGCAATAAAGCATTTCAGGGTTAATATCACAGGCTTCAGACCTATTGAAGAGGCGATTATAACAAGTGGTGGTATCAGCGTAAAAGAGATTGATCCTGCGACTATGATGTCAAAGCTTATCGGCGGGCTTTTCTTTGCGGGTGAGGTTATTGATGTTGATGCTTACACAGGCGGATTTAATTTACAGATAGCGTTTTCTACAGGCGCATTGGCAGGGGAGAGCGCGGCAAAATATGAAAGGAACGAAGAGTTATGATTTCTATTGCATTAGACGGTCCTGCAGGAGCGGGTAAAAGCACGGTGGCAAAGGGTGCCGCAAAGGCTCTTGGATTTATTTACGTAGACACCGGAGCACTTTATCGTACGGTTGGTCTTAAGTTTATGCGTGAAGGTTATGACACAAGTCTTGATTGTGATATTGACGCCATTCTTAAAACAATTGAGGTAGATATTAAATTTATTGACGGCGCACAACACGTGTTTTTAAACGGTGAAGATGTATCTGAAGAAATCAGAACACCAGAGGCATCTATGATGGCGTCTGCCGTATCGGCAAAACCGCCAGTGCGCGCATTTTTACTTGAAATGCAACGCAAATTGGCGCGCGAAAACAACGTGCTTATGGATGGTAGAGATATCGGTACTGTGGTATTGCCGGATGCAACACTCAAATTCTTTGTTACCGCAAGCGTAGAGGAAAGAGCCACCCGCAGATACAAAGAGTTAAAAGAAAAGGGTATGGACGTAAAATACGAGGATATTTATAAGGATATAGAAACCCGTGACTATAACGACTCTCACCGTGAGATAGCGCCGCTTAAACCGGCGGAGGACTCTATAATGTTTGATACCACAGGTAATACTTTACAAGAGTCTATTGACAAGCTTATAAATACTATAAAGGAAAGATTGAAATAGTGGAAATTACACTTGCTAAAACCGCGGGCTTTTGTTTTGGAGTAAACCGCGCGGTACAGATGGTTTATGATTTGGTGGATAGTGGCAAAAAGGTTTGTACTTTAGGGCCTATAATTCACAACAGTCAGATGGTACAGGAATTATCGGAAAAAGGTGTGCGTGTGGTATCTTCTCCTGATGAGGCAAAGGCGGATGAAACACTTGTTATTCGTTCGCATGGCGTTGGAAAAGCCGTATATGATGAGGCGGAAAAGGTTGAGGTAAAGGTGTGTGACGCCACCTGCCCCTTTGTGTCAAAGATACATAAAATAGTGGCCGAGCAGTCTTCCCTTGGCGATGTGATTTTAATTGCAGGCGATGAAGCGCATCACGAGGTTATAGGTATTATTGGTCATTGTATAGGGGATTATTACGTTTTTGACTCGTTAGAAAAGCTTGAAAATTTGTTTGAAAGCCGTCCTGAACTTAAAGAAAAAGCTGTTTCAGTGGTGTCGCAAACCACTTTTAACGCAAAAAAATGGGAAAATGCGCAAATTTTTTTAAAAAAAGTATGTACAAATGCGAAAATATTTGATACAATATGTAGTGCTACGTCAACTCGTCAAAGTGAGGCGCAGGAGCTGGCAGGGTCCAACGATGTAATGGTTGTAATCGGGGGCCGACACAGCTCAAACACAGCAAAGCTTTTTGATGTGTGCGCAAATCTTTGTCAAAACACCCATTTGATAGAAACTGCCCGAGAACTTAAAGCGGAGTGGTTTTTAAAAGCAAATAAGGTTGGCGTTGTCGCGGGCGCATCTACGCCTGCGGGTATTATAAAGGAGGTTATTAAAACCATGTCGGAAATTTTACAACCTG
>CAYLXT010000192.1:0-1795 GCA_964387615.1 uncultured Ruminococcus sp. | reverse complement strand
CTTACGATAGTTATAGGTGCTGTTATTAAATTTTCCGGTTCGAGTGATGACAATAGCAGTTCACAAATGCAACCCGATATAAGTAGCAATGTTTCATCTGAACCTGAAGTTAAAGAGATTACCGCTACAATTATAAATACCGGAGATATAATACTTCACAGCACGGTGCTTGATGGCGCTAAAACGGCTGACGGCAACTATGATTTTTCAGCATTTTTTACCGAAGCTGAGAGCTATTTTAAAAACGCCGACCTTGCAACTGCCAATCTGGAGGTAACGCTTGGAGGTACCGAATCGGGAGCCTTTTCGGGCTACCCTGCATTTAATGCGCCGGATAGTGTGCTTGATGTAATAAAAAACAGCGGTCTTAATTTTTTGACAACAGCTAACAATCATTGTTATGATACCGGACTTTTCGGTTTAAAGCGTACAGTGCAACAACTTCGTGATAAAGGTATTGATTTTATTGGAACAAAAGAGACCGATAATGACCCGACGTATCTTGTTAAAGATGTAAATGGTATTAAAATAGGTATGATAGCATATACTTACGAAAATTCTTCGGTAGAGGGTCAAAAATCCATAAACGGTAACATCGTAAAGTCTGAAGCTAACTCGCTTATTAATTCATTCAATTATGACCGACTGAGTGACTTTTATGCCGAAGCACAAAAGGCTATAGATGATATGAATGGCGAGGGTGCAGATGCAGTTGTGTTTTATATGCACTGGGGTGAAGAATATCAATTAACTGCTAACACATGGCAAAAGACCATTGCGCAAAAACTTTGTAATATGGGTGTTGACGTAATAGTTGGCGGTCATCCGCATGTGGTTCAGCCAATTGAGTTAATTCATTCAGAAGACAGTCAGAATACAACCGTTTGTGTTTATTCAATGGGTAATGCAATTTCAAATCAGCGTAAAGAACTTATGAACCCTGAGTGTACAACAGGACACACCGAAGACGGTATGCTGTTCAGTTATACGTTTACTAAATATTCTGACGGTGAAACTGTTCTTACTGCCGTAGATATTATACCAACCTGGGTAAACAAGTATAAGGGTGGTAGCGGTTATCAGTACACAATGTATCCGTTAGAGTCGGCTTCTATGGCTGAAAGTTATGGTTTTGATGAAACTACTATTGCTAAAGCCAAGGCATCTTACGAGCGCACTAAGCAACAGGTAGCAGCAGGTCTTAATGAATGTCAGCAATATCTGGATTGTGAAATACGCTTTACAGAGCAGGTGAGCGAATGAGTCACAAATTAAATATTTTGTTGGGCGGGCTTAAAGTCGCCATAGAGCATAATTATGGCTATATGTCTCATTTTTGTAAGGATTATATTGCGCAGTTTGATAAGCCCGATATAATTGCCAAAGCTGACAAAAATGCAATTTTAAAAGAGAAAGAGTTGGTGCCGTCAGCACCGATAGAGTCGTGTGAAAGCCTTTGCATTTATCGCGCCATAGGCGAGCAGCTTCCAAATTTTGACCGCTTTGTTTTTCACGGCGCAGCTATTGAGTATAACGGCAAAGCCTATCTTTTTACAGCGCCGAGCGGTACGGGTAAGACTACGCATATAAATTTATGGAAGCAGTATCTTTGCGACAAGGTTGATATCATTAACGGTGATAAGCCGATAATACACGCGGGCAATACTTCAATTGTCTACGGTACCCCTTGGGCGGGCAAAGAGGGTTATCAGCGCAATGCAAGCGCTCCGCTTAAAGCCGTTTGCATTATAAAACAAAGCAAGACCAACAGCATTACCCGTCTTGAAAAGGGTGA
>CAYLXT010000191.1:0-1796 GCA_964387615.1 uncultured Ruminococcus sp. | reverse complement strand
GCGAGGTTTACTGCTGTCTTTCCGCCGATAGACGAATCCACTTGGGACAGTACGGTTGTAGGTACATTGTAAAAATCGATTCCGCGCATATATAGAGATGCAACGAACCCTCCAAGGTCTCCCACAACACCGCCACCAACTGCAACGACGCAATCCTTTCGGCTAAACTGATAACCTAGCATCTCTGTCAGAATCTCTTCTGTTGTTGCAAATGACTTGCTTCCTTCTCCGCAAGGAACTACCTTTATGTATGCCTCTTTGCATTGCTCTGCAATTTTCTCTGCATAAGCACGTGGAACTCCCTCATCTGTGATAATCATTACTTTGCGATTCAGATTCAGGAGTTCACCTGCTTTTTCTAAATTTCCTCTTTGTAACTCTATGTTATAACTGTTCTTTCCTAATTCCATTCGAATCATATGATTGTCCTTCTTTCAAGTAGAATGAATATGTTATTAATTTTAACACTAGGGATTTATTTGTCAACTAATTCATTGTCGTTTCTTCTTGCCTTGAGGCTCTCTATAATATTCTGGAGGTTATCACCATTTAACACATTCGGATATTCCTTTCCGAATTTAACTAGTGCTGTCTTATTCTTTTGTTCTTCTTCTCTTGTGGCACGAAAAGCCTTCTCATATTCCCCTCTGTCAATAGTATCTTTAATAAAGTTCTTGGCTTCTTCCGCGAAACCATCCCAGCCGCCATACAAATTTACAACAGCCTTTTCAATCATCTCAAATGAAATAGGTTGTTCTTGCTTTTCATGTTCGTTTAAAATTCCAATAATATCAGATAAATCATTTTTATATTTTCTTCCTGAACGAAGTTTCATTGCAATCAAATATTCAGCTGTTACAGTACGTATTGTCAGAACATTCGAATAGGTACGATAATATACAGAATATTGATTCAATTTCGGTGTATATGAATCCGTTCTCACAAAATCCGCATTCAACCAATCCTGTGGTAAGTCATATTTATCTCTGACTTTATTAATTGCGTCCCTCATTGCAGAACTTGCATGAATGATTGCATCTATGTCCGTGGTCATATTTCTGAATCCGTAATTTGCAAGAACGGCCGCACCACCTACCAATATAATTTCTGCTTTCATCGTTTTTCCATTGAGTTTTCGAAATTCCTTTGCGAGTTCTTTTAAATATGTGTCAAAATTTATTTTTGTAAAATAATTTGTATCAGACAACATTCCGCACCTCACTTTCTACAATGTTAAATCGAATAAATTCCGGAATTGCTTCACTATAAGCTTGTTCTTTTATTGCATCATCCCCTGTTGATACGGCTGCTGCTATGACACTGGATGGATAAATCGTTTCTTCCAATGTTTGACATCGTAAATCGTTAAAATCCTTGCAAACAGGTATTTTATTTTCTCTACTAAGGTAATCTAGCATTGCAAGAAGATAAAAACATTCCGGATACCATTTCTTTTGATAGTACTTACGAATATCATTTCTTTCTAATGTTTCAATGACAAACTCTATATCTCCCATCAGTTTTACACGATGACAAACATTACTTTTATAGAGTTCAAAATTGCACCGTTCTTCAACATATGGTTCTACCAACTCTTCCATTGAAACCCCCAATACTTTTGATATACGATATATTGTATCTGCCGAGCATTTCTCTATACGTGTCTTTCCACTACAAATCTGAACTTCCCACAACTTAAGTCGCAGGGTTCCTGGTCGATAGTGCTAACGCACTAAGCATTTCCAGGCTATCCCCGCAGTTCCTACGGTTCTTATATATGTTGTTATTAGGCTGCT
>CAYLXT010000190.1:0-1806 GCA_964387615.1 uncultured Ruminococcus sp. | reverse complement strand
CGGCAGTTGCGGCGGTATTAAACGGTTATTGTAAGCAGGACCGGGAAATTACAGTTCACCTTATAGGCGGAGATTTGTTTATAACATATACTTCTGACGGCACCGTCTATATGAGGGGCGGCGCCGAAAAGGTTTATGATGGCGTTTACGAATATTAAGTGAAAGAGGATATAAAAATGGCAGAAAAGGATTTTTCAAAGCTTCTTTACAGCGCGGTTATGACACTTGAAAATGACGAGGAGTGCAAGCATCTTTTTGAAGATTTGTGTACCCCAAAAGAAATTAAATCTATAGCCCAGCGCTTTGCTGTGGCAAAGATGCTCAGCGAAGGCAGAATTTACAACGACATCGTTGACGAAACAGGTGCGTCAACCGCCACCATCAGCCGTGTAAACCGCACTATGAGTAAGGGGAGCAAAACCGTATTGGAAAGGCTTAAAAATGTATAACGATTTTGCTTATAGTTATGATGCCTTGATGCAAGACGTTGATTATCAAAAGAGAACAGATTATATCTGCTCTCTTTTTAAAGCGTTTGATCGTATGCCAACGCTAATGCTTGACCTTGCCTGCGGCACGGGTGAATTCAGCAATCACTTTGCCGCAAAAGGCGTTTCGGTAATAGGCGTTGATATATCTTATGATATGCTGGCTGTTGCCCGCGAAAAGTCTGCAGAAGCCGAAAACGATATACTCTATCTTTGTCAGGATGCTGCCGAGCTTGACCTTTACGGCACGGTGGACGGCGCTATCTGCTGTCTTGACAGCCTTAACCATATAACTGATTATGATAAATTTTGCAAAGCGATAGCACGGGTGTCACTGTTTCTTGAAAAAGACAGACTTTTTATCTTTGACCTTAATACCGAGTACAAGCATCGCGAGGTTTTGGGAAACAATACATTCGTAATAGATACCGATGATGTATATTGCGTATGGCAGAATGAATACGGCGAAAAAAATATGGTAGAAATCAATCTTGACTTTTTCACGTCCGACGGTGACGCGTACTACCGTACAAGCGAAAATTTTTGCGAGCGCGCTTATACCGACGGTGAAATTAAAAACGCTTTACAAAAAGCAGGGCTTAAAATAGAAGTGGTGTATGAAGAAATGACACAAAATGCACCAAATGATACTACACAAAGGGTAGTTTATGTTACAAGGAAAGTGAATTAATAATGGGAAAGCTTATAAGATGTATAACCTCTGACGGACTCGTTATGGCAACGGCGCTTGACAGTACCGACATTGTAGCCGAGGCTGAAAAACTGCATAAAAGTTCTGCGGTGGTAACAGCGGCCTTAGGTAGATTGCTTACTGCGACTTCACTGATGGGAAACGCATTAAAGGGTGAGGATAGTACCATCACCGTTAAAATTGACGGTAACGGTCCCAGTGGCGCCATAATTGCGGTGGCAGACAGTCGCGGAGACGTTCGCGGCTATGCCGTAAACCCCGTGGTAGAAATTCCGCTTAAAGAAAACGGCAAGCTTGATGTCAGCACCGCCGTTGGTAGTGAAGGCACGCTTTATGTTATAAAAGATTTGGGAATGAAAGAGCCGTATAACGGCTTTGTGCCGATTTCCACAGGCGAAATTGCTGAGGACATCGCAGCATACTATGCCGTAAGTGAGCAGATACCTACCGTGTGTGCCTTAGGCGTGTTAGTAAACCCCGACCTTACAGTTCGCGTTGCGGGCGGATATATTATTCAGCTTCTTCCTGCGGCATACGGTTATGACGAGGTTATTGATAAGCTTGAAGAAAATATAAAGGTTATGAAACCAATAACCACATTGCTTG
>CAYLXT010000189.1:0-1838 GCA_964387615.1 uncultured Ruminococcus sp. | reverse complement strand
GGGATGGTTGAAAAATGGTTGAGATAATCTCAAGGACAGAGAACCGTCCCCTGTCTTCCCCCTGTCTTCCTTCCGAGAACCGTCCCCTGATTGAATAAGAGGAGTGCTTTAATTGAATAATTCCAAACATTTCGGTGAAATGATTTTTTATTTTGTATCTATTTTTGTTTGCATCTTTTTTTTGTGTTTTATTCTAAACTTATTAAAATATGATGATAGCAAAAAAATCCAAGATTCGCAAATTCAATATTATGAAGGCAAAATAACATATTATGACGATGCAAGAGGCATAAGATATATTGAATTTGAAAAAATTCCTAACATTGAATTTAAAATAGATTTATGGTCTTTAAATTTTGAAGAAGAGTTTCAAGAATTTGTGAAAAAAGGAAATAGTTTTGTTGTAGGATATTCAACAAATACAATGTATTCCGAACAACGAGAAATTATATCTTTAAAATCGAATGATATTGTTTTTGCTTCTGTAGAATCTCGTGAAGTCACCGTAAATGTTAATAGAGTAATTTATATTATTGGTTCAATTGTTTTATTAGCAACCATAATTTATTTAGTATTTAACCTTTTAAAATTTCTCAGGCAGTAAACCATGCGAACCACAATAAGAGGCAATCAGCACAATCAGGGGTCGGTTCTCTGATTGATGATATTTTTCTTGACAAACGCTAAAAAAGAGAGTAAAATCGTTCATATACTTTAGAGAGGAGACAAAACTATGCTTTTTAATAACAGCTTTTATTTTTATTACTTTAAGCAGGACTGTCTTACCTCTTTTAAGAAAGCAAACTAATTTGCAGCTTAATAGAAAACAGACAGTCCGCAACCGTTTGTGCATATAAAATGCACTTATTGTGTTGACGGATTTTTTTAGTTTAATGGGAGATGTAAGCTTATGATAAACAAACAAATGGCAGCTTTGGGTAACCAGCCTTCAGTGATTAGAGAGATTTTTGAATATTCACTCAAACGCAAGGCTCAAATAGGTGATGATAAGGTTTTTGATTTTAGTCTCGGCAATCCGAGCATACCTGCGCCCAAAATGGTTGATGATACAATAAAAGAATTGGTGGAGTCGGGTGACAGTGTAGCGCTTCACGGCTATACCTCGGCGCAGGGCGCAATGCCTGTACGCGAACAAATAGCCGCAAATATTAAAAGACGCTTTGGCTTTGAAGCAAGCGCCAAAAACATTTATATCACTTGTGGTGCGGCGGCATCACTTACCTCGACCTTAAAGGCTGTTGTAAATGAGGGTGACGAGGTTATACTGTTAGCACCCTATTTCCCCGAATATAATGTTTTTTGTGCTAATGCAGGCGCAAAGACCGTAACGGTTACGGGCAAGGGTGATAACTTCTCACTTGATTTTGACGCTTTAGATAAAGCTATAAACAAAAATACAGCGGCAATTATTGTAAATTCCCCAAACAATCCAACGGGTGCAATAATTCCCGAAAGCGATATTATTGAACTTGCTTCTCTGCTTAATAAGAAAAGTCAGGAAACAGGCCGCGCAATTTATATTATTGCTGATGAGCCTTACCGTGAATTAACTTACGGTGACGACGTTCCATACATACCGAATTTTTACAATAACACAGTGGTTTGCTATTCGTACAGCAAGTCGTTGTCACTCCCAGGTGAGCGTATAGGTTATGTGTTTGTATCGCCGCATTGTGACGATGCCGACGATTTGTTCGCCGCTATTTGCGGTTCGGCTCGCAGTATGGGTTATGTGTGCGCGCCAAGTCTTATGCAACGTGTTATTGCAAAATGTGACGGGCAGACTGCTGACGTTTCGCTCTATAACAAGAACCGTG
>CAYLXT010000188.1:0-1846 GCA_964387615.1 uncultured Ruminococcus sp. | reverse complement strand
GGCTGAAATTTCAACTAATACTTCCTTTTTCATTAGAAAAACTCTCCTTTAATTTTAAGTAGAAATATTCTACCATAATTTGACATATTTTGCAATATTTATTTACACTTTCATACGTAGCATTGAACCCGTTTTAACCTCACGGTCAAAGGGTATTTTAATTTTCATCATAGGCTGGTATGCGCTTTGGAGCTGCTTACCCTTTTCGTCATATAAAACGGTAGTATCAACGCTAAACGGTATGCTACCTGCTTCAAGACAGTCAAGCGTAGTGCCGCTTAAAAACTTATTTTTAAGGGTGGCGATAATACAGCCTTCCTCATATCCGTCAACCACAGCGGCAATGGCATAGTCGCGGATATAACCCGCGTTTTCATAGGTCTGCGCATTTTCGGGACGCCCAAAATAAAACCCTGTTGAGTAGGTGCGATGACTCATTTTGTTAAGCTCTTCACTTACCCACTCGGGTAGTGTCCACTCGCCGTCACAAGAAAGCAAACTGTCAACCGCTCCGCGATAGGCGTTAGCAGTCACCGCAACGTAATATTCGGTCTTGGCTCTGCCCTCTATTTTAATACTTGATACACCTGCCGCCAACATCTTATCAAGATGAGGCGCCATACACATATCGTTAGCATTTAATATATATGTTCCCTTTTCGGTCTCGGTAATATCAAAGTATTGACCGGGACGCTTTTCTTCCATAAGGCTGTAGCTCCAGCGGCAAGGCTGTGCACAGTCACCACGGTTGGCGTCACGACCTGTCATATAGCTTGAAAGTAAACATCTTGCCGAAAAAGACACACACATAGCGCCGTGAGCAAATGCCTCAATCTCAAGCTCAGGCGGCGTGTTTGCGCGAATTTTTGCAATTTCTTGCAAAGATAATTCACGCGCCAAAACAACACGGCGAGCCCCCATATTATAAAACGCATTAGCGGTAGCGCTGTTTACAATGCCCGACTGCACCGACACGTGAAGCTCACAGTCAGGCGCGTACTGCTTTACCATACCAATAGTGCCAAGGTCGGAGGCAATTACCGCGTCAACACCGATTTCATTGAGGTATGTCAAAAACTCGGGCAAACGGGCAATTTCATCCTCGTGCGGAATTGTGTTACAGGTAACGTGCACCTTAACACCGTGACTGTGAGCATAGTCAACACCGACCGCCAAATCCTCACGGTTAAAGTTGGCGGAGGCAGTCCGCATACCAAACTCTTCGCCCGCGATATACACAGCATCTGCGCCAAAATCCACTGCGGTTTTAAGGCGCGTTAAATCGCCCGCGGGACAAAGCAACTCTAAAGCGGGTTTTTTATTAGTCAAAGTACTCATATATCCAGTTTCCACCCTGCTGTAGTTTTGCTATTGTGGCATTTTGTTCAGCCATTGTTTTATGGTAATAGAAATTGCCCTGACTGTCGGTAACGAAATAATAGTAGTCGCTGTTCTCTGTAGGATAAAGCGCCGCTTTTATAGCGTCAATTCCCGGCGAGCACAAAGGTCCCGGCGGCAAACCGTTTACATCATAAGTATTGTATCTTCCATCGTCATTTCTAAACGAATCGCCGTAATAGCAGGTGGGGCTTGAACCAAGTGTTCCAAACTCGCTACTGTCAAGACGGTTATAAAACACGGCGGCAACATTTGCCATTTCATTCACGCTTTGACCTGCTTCCATCTGAATAATAGATGCCATTGTCAAAATCTCGTTCATTGTGTAGCCCATTTCATCAGCACGCTTGTACATTTCGTCGGTAATTTTATTTTCGGTCTGCGCTATCATACGCTCAACAACCATCTGAGCGCACTCGGCTGAATCGTAAGCGTAAAAATCGTAGGT
>CAYLXT010000187.1:0-1847 GCA_964387615.1 uncultured Ruminococcus sp. | reverse complement strand
ATTGAATTTACCTTTGTTTCACCCGATTGCTCTGATGAAGAACTTAACGCGGCTTTCCGCCCCAATACAAAGGCTGTGTTTGGTGAAACTATTGCAAACCCTGCTCTTACAGTGCTTGATATTGAGCGTTTTGCTAATGCGGCTCACGCACATGGCGTACCGCTCATTATTGATAACACCTTTGCAACGCCTGTAAATTGCCGTCCGTTCGAATGGGGCGCAGATATAGTAACCCATTCCACAACCAAATATATGGACGGTCACGGCGCAGGCGTTGGCGGTTGTATTGTAGATAGCGGTAAATTTGACTGGACCAAATATCCCGATAAATTCCCCGGTCTTTGCACCCCCGATGACAGTTATCACGGTGTAACCTATACCGAGCGCTTTGGTATTGAAGGCGCATACATCACCAAGGCTACCGCACAGCTCATGCGTGACTTTGGTTCAATTCAGTCGCCTCAGAATGCTTTTCTTTTAAACTTAGGACTTGAAAGCTTGCACCTTCGTATGAAAAAGCACTGTGAAAACGGTCTTGCAGTGGCTAACTTCCTTAAAAATGATGACCGTATTGCATGGGTAACATATCCAAATCTTGAGGGAGATAAATATTACGACCTCGCTCAAAAATATTTGCCAAACGGCAGTTGCGGTGTTGTAAGTTTTGGCGTTAAGGGTGGCAGAAAAGCGGCTGAAGGCTTTATGAAAAACCTTCGCCTTGCCGCCATCGAGACCCATGTTGCCGATGCGCGCACCTGCTGTTTGCATCCTGCAAGTGCTACACACCGCCAGATGAATGATGAAGAACTTGCAGCAGCAGGCGTACCCGCGGACCTTGTTCGTTTTTCTTGCGGTATTGAAAGTGCTGATGACCTTATTGCCGATATTAAACAGGCACTTGACAATATTTAATCATTAAAAGTATTTAGTCATTGCGAGGAACGCAGTGACGCGGCAATCCGTTTATCTTTTTGGAAAATTACGGATTGTCGCGGGCTTTCGCCCTCGTAATGACATTGAATTATAGTTTTAAGGAGGCTAACAATGCCTATTAAAATACCCAACGATCTACCTGCGGTAAAAACCTTAAATGATGAGAACATCTTTGTAATGACCGAAACCCGCGCCATTACGCAGGATATTCGTCCGCTTAAAATATTACTGCTAAATCTTATGCCTAAAAAGATTGAGACTGAAACACAGCTTTCGCGACTTTTGGGCAACTCGCCGCTTCAGGTGGATTTTGAATTTATACACACAAAAAGTCACGTTTCAAAAAACACATCGGCAGAGCATCTTTTTACCTTTTACAAAACCTTTGATGATGTAAAGGATAAAACCTTTGACGGAATGATTATTACAGGCGCACCTGTAGAGCAGATGCCCTTTGAAGAGGTTGAGTATTGGGATGAGCTGTGCGAGATTATGGAGTGGACCAAAACCCACGTTCACAGCACATTTCATATATGCTGGGGCGCACAGGCGGCGCTTTATTATCACTACGGCATAAATAAGTATCCACTGCCTGAAAAGTTGTTCGGCATATTCCCACATAAAGCCGATTATAAGCGTTCTATACTCTTCCGCGGTTTTGACGATATATTTATGGTGCCGCAATCGCGTCATACAACCATAAGAACCGAGGATGTAGCGGCTGTGCCCGAAATCAAGATACTCGCTTCAAGCGAGCGTTGCGGAATTTATGCTGCGGCAACCGAAGGCGGAAAGCAGATATTCATAACAGGACATAGCGAATATGATGCTAATACGCTTAAAAACGAGTATCTTCGCGATGTTGCGGCAGGACTGCCTATAAAGATACCTGAAAACTATTTCCCCGATGACAA
>CAYLXT010000186.1:0-1869 GCA_964387615.1 uncultured Ruminococcus sp. | reverse complement strand
CAAAGCGCACGCATTTTGTCGTCGCACTCGTCAAAGATTTCAGCGATATCAACCTCGTTGCAGGCAGACAGCTCCGCCTTTAACGCTTTGAAATTTTTTTGTTCAAAAAAATCAAAAATACGTTTTTTCATCTTTTCACCTCCCGAATTTTTCCACTAATATTTTATTCATTATATCACACAATATTAGTAAAGAAAACCCCAAGTTTTCTTTAATCGAAAAAGGAGTGTGTTTTATGTATAAGCATTATCCTTACGAAGACGTGGAAAACGGACTCGTCGCATCGGCAAGCGAGTGCACAGGGCTTGTACCAATGACGCCCGAAAGCTTTGACAGCCTTGACTCATATACCGATATGTACGATGTACCGCTTCCCAAAACTAGTATTAATAGGAGAAAATTTATGAACAACCAGAATTCAAACAAATCACAGAATACCGACAAGTATTCAAACAACAGCTCGAACCAGAGCTCAAACAAAAAGGATTCAAACCAGAATTCTAACAAAAAAGACTCTAACCAGAGCTCAAACAGAAAAGATTATTAAAAAAGGGGCGTATGCCCTTTTTTATTTGCCTTTTATTAAAATTTGTTGTCTTTTATTATTGAAAAGCACTGGCTTTTTAATATAATTAGTTTAACGGAGGTGTACATATTATGTCTTATCTTTTAATAAAATCCGAGCACGGCGAAAAATCGTATGAAATTGCCGCACAAATTTTTGCTGATATGTATAAAAAAGTCACGTCAAAGGAGATTTCGGCCTCAAACACCGATGACGGCGTTTCCGACCTTATTTTTATAGGGTCCGACGCGGTGAACGACACCCTTGCCCGACTTATGCTTGACGGTGATATTGCGGGCCTCGGCATCCGCTACGGTACCGACGATTATGCGGTGCGCTCAGCTACGGTTGATGGCAGAAATATGCTGGTGCTTGCAGGCGGCCGCGGCCGCTCGACAATTTACGCGGTGTACGACTTTTTTGAGTCACTCGGTTGCAGATACTTCTGGGACGGCGACATAATACCTACACTTGCCGACATTGACATAACAGGCTTTGACAAAACAGAAAAACCACGCTTTATATATCGCGGCACGCGCTATTTTGCCCACCGCGGACTTAAACGTTTTCAGGCGGAGCACTGGTCGTATGAGGACTTTACAAAAGAAATCGACTGGTTGCTCAAAAAACGCCTTAACTTTTTTATGCTCCGCATCGGCGGTGACGATTTGTTCCAAAAAGCGTTTCCGAACGACGTTGCTTATCCTGACGGCACACGCGACGAAAGCAAAAAAGGCTACAACGACAGAACACCCTTCTGGCCGCTTGAATACCGCGGGGCTCTTCGCAAGAAAATAATGGACTACGCACTGTCGCGCGACCTTGAAACCGCGTCCGACTGCGGCACTGTCACCCACTGGTACAGCCCGACACCGAAGGACTATCTTGAAAAATATAGTCCCAGCTTTCTTGCACAGAGCAGAGTTTTTGACGATACCGCAATGGTATGGGACATCCGCGACCAGAAAAATATGGATGCGTACTTTAAGCTGACCGATGCCGAGGTGCGCGAGTGGAACGGCGGCTCGGGTCTTTTTCACACAATAGGACTTGCCGAGCGTAATATGTACGACGAGCGCGACAAAAACCTGCGCCTAAAACTATTTACATACCGCAGGATTGCGCAGACACTCCGCAAAAAATACCCCAACTCAAAGCTACTTGTTGCAGCGTGGGATTTTCTCGGTTGGTGGCAAAGCGACGAGGTAAAGCAGCTTGTATCGGAGCTCGACCCCGAGCGCACAATCATTTTTGACTACACCTCAGACGGTGACGACCCCGAGCGTTCGTTTTTAAACTGGGAC
>CAYLXT010000185.1:0-1871 GCA_964387615.1 uncultured Ruminococcus sp. | reverse complement strand
CCTTGTTTACAAGCGGCAACGGAGATAAAAAGACTGTTGGTAAAGCGCTTGTGGGTCTTTTGTGCGCCGTGCCTGTGCTTATTATCGTGGTACCGTTGCTTATAAAATCTGACGATGCCTTTAGTGGTATGATGAGCAGCATCTTCAGTGGCTCGGGTAATGCTTTTGTCACCGTTTTAAAGGCGGTATTTGGCGCAATTATTTCTATATTTGTTATTTCGTACGGTTTTTCACTAAAGTATAACCGTATTTCAAAGACAAAGGAATCAAAATTTAAAGGCATTGAAAATGTATATTTAATTTCGTTTTTATCGGCGATCGCCGTGTGCTATCTGCTATATCTGTTTTCACAGCTTGCATATTTTTTCAGTGCATTCAAGGGCTTTTTGCCAAATGACAAAATTACATATTCCGAATATGCCCGCAAGGGATTTTTTGAAATGTGTATTATTGCAGTTATAAATCTGGGACTTGTATTTTTTGCTATGCTTCTCGCAAAAAAGCAAAACGGTAAGGTGTGTCACGGCATCAAGGCAATAGCAACATTTATAGCGGCATTTACGCTCATAATTATTGCAACGGCTATTTCAAAAATGGTGCTTTATATAAATGAGTTTGGTATGACGGTACTGCGAATCGGTACCAGCGTATTTATGGTATTTTTGAGCGTTGTTTTTATCGCAGTTATTCTGAGGATATATATCAATAAAATCAACATTGTAAAGACGGCGCTTATTACCGCGGGAATATCGGTTTTACTGCTTGGCGTTGTTAATATAAATGCTCTTTGCGCCCGATATAATTATGAAAGCTATAGAGAGGGAAGACTTAACACAATTGATATTGAAACACTCTATAACCTTGGAGACGAGGGAATACCCTATGTGGTAAGACTTGCTTGCAGCGATAACAAAGAGGATGCCTACGAAGCGCAAAAGTATCTTGCCGAAGCATATTTGTATGATTATTTTGATGATATGCAGTATGCTTTGAATTTTACAATTGACGATTTAAGGGATAGGCAAATGGATAAAGGCTTTGAGCGTTTCAGCATACCAAAAGCCACAGCCTATGACGAGCTTTATAAGTTTATAGAAAGCAATCCGCAGTTTGCCCAAAAGTGTCATACTTATTTGGAGGATTCGGACTACGATTCTTTTTGGTAAATGTAATATACGCTAATTGCAAAAGGGAAGACGAAAAGTCTTCCTTTTTTTCTTGACAAAACTGTCTATATGTTGTAGAATTTAATCGGACATTTAATAAGGAGAATAATTCTATGACAGAAATGAAATTAGGAGTAGTAGAATCCCGCTTTGCAGACATCGTCTGGCAAAATGCGCCGCTTAGCACAAAGGTGCTTGTTGACCTCTGCAAAAAGGAGCTTAACTGGGCTCGTACTACCACCTACACAGTTTTAAAAAAGCTGTGTGAAAAGGGAATTTTTAAAACCGAAAACAGTACGGTTAGCGTGATTATAACAAAGGATGAGTTTAACGCTATTCAGTGCGAACAAATTGTAGATAAAAATTTCAGCGGCTCATTGCCCGCATTTATCGCAGCCTTTACCACCCGAAGAAAGATTTCCGAAAAAGAAATTCAAGAGATTAAGGAAATGATCGAAAATTTTCGGGGGGGGGTACAATAATTCCCTGATAACCGCCGACTTTAACTTGAATTTTAAAAAATCGCAACATAAAAGGAGAACGTTGTGGAGCGCTTCGTAAGGAAGTATGCCACAATATTCTCCTTTTTATTTTATGACTTTATCTTTTTAAGCGCGTATTTTTCAAGACGGGACACCTGCGCTTGTGAGATGCCGATTTCTTCGGACACCTCCATTTGTGTTTTGCCCTGCATAAAGCGAAGGC
>CAYLXT010000184.1:0-1888 GCA_964387615.1 uncultured Ruminococcus sp. | reverse complement strand
TTTGCATTATAAAACAAAGCAAGACCAACAGCATTACCCGTCTTGAAAAGGGTGATGCCGTAAATCATCTTATGCGACAGGTTTATCTGCCCAATAACCCATTAGCGCTTTCAAAAACGTTGGATTTACTTGGCACTGTAATAGAAAACACACCCGTTTATATGTTGGAGTGTGATATATCAAAAGAGGCGTTTGAAACCTCATTTAACCAAATGACTAAATAATAGAGGTAATTTATGGCAATCAAAGCGGTTTTATTTGACCTTGACGGCACATTGGTTCCTATGGACCAAGACGTGTTTGTGGGGGATTATTTTAAAAGAATTTCTACAAAGCTCGCCCCTTGCGGCTACGAGCCCAAGCAGTTTGTAGAAACAATATGGAAAGGCACCTACGCTATGATAAAAAACAATAGCGACAGGTGCAACGAAGATGTTTTTTGGGACTATGCCAAAACTGTATATGGCGAAAAGATTTTGGCTGACAAGCCACTCTTTGACGAGTTTTACGAGCAGGAATTTGACAAGGTAAAGGCCGTTTGCGGTTTTAATCCAAAAGCCGCCGGTACGGTACACAGACTTAAAGAAATGGGCTATCGCGTGGCGCTTGCCACAAACCCGATTTTCCCCGAGCGCGCTACACGCTGGCGTATAACTTGGGCAGGATTAGAGCCTGCTGATTTCGAGTTTTATACCACCTATGAGAATATAAATTCCTGTAAGCCAAACCCCGCTTATTACATAGAGTGTGCCAAAAGAATAGGCTACAAACCCGAGGAGTGCCTTATGGTAGGAAACGATGTTGGCGACGATATGGTGGCAAAAAACATTGGTATGAAGGTGTTTTTACTTACCGACTGCCTTATAAACAAAACAGACGAGGATATATCAAAATACCCTAACGGAAGTTTTGACGAGTTAATGGATTATATAATACACAATTAATCAAATTGTTAAAGACACTGCTTTTATGCCACGGTTCCGTAAGGATAGTATGCTTTAAAATGTGAACTTTTGGCACAATATTGCGTTAAAAACCACCGATATGCATTAGCATTATCGGTGGTTTTCGCCTTATCTTGTACTCAAAATTTTCATTTTAAAGTGCCTTGCAGTTTTGTAGATATAAGAAAATTCTTCACATCGAAGACGAAAAATGAAGGAATACTCCCGTATTTCAAGGCTTTTCGGCAAGTTGTGGAGGATTTTCTATCTCCAAAACCATACTTCCTTATGGAACCGTGGCATATTTAAACAGTGTCTTTTTTATTATTTCGCTATAAATTTTAAAATATCCTCGGTCATCTGCTCTTTACAGGTATCGTTATGTATTTCGTGGCGACAGTTTTCGTAAAGGAACATTGTAACATCGGTTTTGCCGTACGATTTAAAGCTGTTATATACCTGCATTACGCCCTTACCGTAATTGCCTATGGGGTCCATATCACCTGCAATTAAAAGTATCGGCAAATCGTTTTTTGTATCAGTAAAGCACTTTTTGCTATTGCAAAGCTTTAAAAGTGTCATAAGGTCGCGCATAGCAGATACAGTAAAATGAAATGTGCAGAATTTATCCTTTGAATATTTTTCAATAATTTCGCGGTCTTTGGTAAGCCACTCGTATTTTGTGTCGCCATCAAAACGTCTGTTATACGCGCCAAAAGCCATATTTTCTAAAAAAGGTGATGTTGCGCGCTCACCGCGAAAGGCTTTAACAATGCTACAAAGCATAATGCCGACACTCGCGGCGGGATTGCTGCCCGCTGTGCCGCAACCAATGTATTTATCGGCAAGGTCGTGGTATTTGGCAACCGCTACACGTGTTATAAATGAGCCCATACTGTGACCCATCAATATGTAGGGTAGGTTAGGGTATTCAGCCTTTACAC
>CAYLXT010000183.1:0-1902 GCA_964387615.1 uncultured Ruminococcus sp. | reverse complement strand
GGGCTTGCGGGCGAAAGTGTAGTAAAGCCTGTAAGGTGGTCAATAAGCTCTTTTACATTTTTTACACCGTAAACATTAATACCCTCTACAGCAGCGCCTTCGGTTGCATTGTCATAGGGTATAAATATATCACGGATGCCGCTTTGCTTTGCGGTAATAACCATAGCAAGCACACCGTTTATGCTGCGCACCTGTCCGTCAAGTGATACCTCGCCCAAAAATGCACAGTTTTTGGTGTCGCAATCTAACTGCTTGGATGCAACAAGAATTGAAATGAGTATCGGCAGATCATAGACTGCGCCCTCCTTTTTCTTGTCGGCAGGAGCAAGATTTACCGTTATTCTGCCTGAAGGAAATTTATATCCGCAGTTTTTTATTGCGGCGCGCACTCTATCGCGCGATTCCTTTACCGCGGCATCGGGAAGCCCCACCACATCAAACGCGGGCAGCCCGCCCGAAACATCTGCCTCAATTTCAAGCATATATGAATTAAGACCAAAAATTCCCACACTTTTTACCATTGAAAACATATACACAAAACCTTTATCAGTATTTTTATTTATTCTAACACATTTTACACTATAATGCAAAAACTTTAATTTTTTAGTAACAAATAGTGCGGATAATTAGTATATAATACAAGTGAAAAGAGGCGGGTTTATGAATTTTAAATACAAACTAATGCAGTTTATGAGCGGACGATACGGCACGGATAACCTTTTTTATGTGCTTTTTGCATTGGCGGCTGTCCTTGTTGTTGTGAATATGTTTGTGGGGTCTATTGTTTTACAGCTTATAATAGACGCTATTCTTGTGTACGCTTTTTACCGAGCCTTATCGCGCAATATCACGGCGCGAAGAAAAGAAAATCAGGCGCTTATGAATCTTGCCTTTAAAATAAGAGAAAAGCGAAACGTTCGCCGTCAACGAAGGGCGGATTACACCCATATTTATAAAAAGTGTCCGCAGTGTCACGCGGTATTGCGCCTTCCTCGCCGAAAAGGAAAGCACACCACCATTTGTCCCAAATGCAGTAAAAAATTCAAAGTTCGTGTCTTTAAAGCATAAAAGTTTGTTATTGACTTTAATTTTGCCTTATCTTATAATAATGATTGGTCAAAAGTACCAATCATTATTTTTGTTTTCAGGCGGTGATTTTTTGCCACAAATAAAATTTACCAAAATGCACGGCATAGGTAACGACTATGTGTATATAAACTGCTTTGAGCAGACGGTAAAAGACCCCAAAACACTTGCAACAAAAATGTCACCTCGCCGTTTTAGCGTGGGTGCCGACGGTGTGATTTTAATCTGTCCGTCAGATGTGGCAGACGCTAAAATGCGTATGTTTAATCTTGACGGTAGCGAGGGCAAAATGTGCGGTAACGGTATTCGTTGCGTGGGCAAGTTTGTTTACGACAACGGCATTGCTCACAAAAACACAGTCACGGTCGAGACACTCAGCGGCATAAAAACACTTGAAATTGCCGACAAAGACGGCAAGGCCGATACTATTACGGTTGATATGGGCAAGGCGGAATTATCGCCCGAAAAAATACCCGCCATAGCCGATTGTGATACGATAATAGATACGGCTATAACGGTAGACGGTAAGGATTATAATATCACTGCCGTTTCCATGGGCAATCCGCATGCAGTTACTTTTTGTGATGAAATTGACGATTTGGACCTTAAAAAAATTGGTCCTGATTTCGAACATCACGAAATGTTTCCCGAGCAGGTTAATACCGAATTTATTCGGGTTATTGATGATAAAACCCTGCAAATGCGTGTGTGGGAGCGAGGTAGCGGCGAAACCTTCGCTTGCGGTACGGGCGCTTGCGCGGCGGCAGTTGCGGCGGTATTAAACGGTTATTGTAAGCAGGACCGGGAAATTACAGT
>CAYLXT010000182.1:0-1930 GCA_964387615.1 uncultured Ruminococcus sp. | reverse complement strand
GGCAAAAGATTACAACTTACCTGCAGGTGTCGGTTTTGCGATTCGCTTAGCAGATTTTGAACTAACAGATTATATATTTCGGGCTTAAAGTCATCGCGTGAATAGCGGTTAAACGTACCAACTTCACGGTTTATAAAGGGTTCAAGAAGCACTCCTTCTTTATCCAATGCTTTAAAAAAGTCTTCATTAAAATGTACCGAAAAACGCTCATAAGGGCGTGACGGGTCAATATCTATATAGTGTGATTCTGCAGGGCGCAGCAATAGAATATCACCGTTAGAAAGGTTGTATTCATTACCTTCAATCAAAAATTTGCCCTTGCCGTACACAAAGATAAATAGTTCACAAGTATCGTGGGTGTGCAGTTTAAATGATTCTTTGTTAGGTTTTTCGTCGCAGTAGTAATGGCAGTGAATACCGCCCTCGTTATAGGTAAAATATTTGCTCATAAAACATATCACCTTTTGTGTTAAAGTTAATTAGGAAATGCGGATTGCCACGGGCTTATGCCCTCGCAATGACAATGTTTTTATACATCTTTATGTTTGTTATTGCGAGGAACGGTAGTGACGAAGCAATCCGTAATATATTTTATAAAATTCTCAAACATAGGTTGTTTTTTGTCAAATACGCCTATGTTGAACTCAACTGTAAGTTTATGTATAATGAAAGTGTAAGGTCTTACAAAGAAAATAAGGAGGTAAATTTATGAGTAACATAGGTGTAAATATAGCGAAGTTTCGTAAAGAAAAAAAGATAACACAAGAACAATTAGCGGCATATGTTAACGTGTCGGCGCAGGCGGTTTCAAAGTGGGAAAACGGCGGTATGCCCGATTGTGAGCTATTGCCTAAAATCGCCGATTGCTTGCAGGTTTCTATAGATGCTTTATTTAGCAGAAAATGTGACGATAATATTTCAATAAAGCAAGAACTTGCTGAAAGAATATTTGAATTACCTGTTGCTGAACGGTTTGACGAGGTTATGGAATATTTATGGGTTTTACAACTTGCGTTAGCGGGTAACAACGGTCATTTTTCGGACGGTAATTATAAAAAAACTATCAAAGAAACCGGTGATGAATACCGCCACTCACAAAACCTTTTTGACGAAGGTATCATTATGATGTCGTTAAGGGAAAATCTGCAATATTTTTTATGCATGCCAGAACCAGATGGTGGTTGGCTTAAAAATTTAAACAGCACAGACGATTATTGCAAGCTATTTTCTTTTTTAGGTGAAAAAGATTTTTTAAATGCCGCAATTTTGCTTGAAAGTATCGAACCATATCTTTTTAATATCAGTCTTTTAAAATCAAATCTTAACGTTGATGAAGAAAGGGCTGAAGAGATAATTTCAAAACTAAAGGAATATAACTTTATTACAGAAGCAAGCATAGAAACCGAAAATGGTAAGGAAAAGGTTTATCATATTCACTCAAATCCTGCTCTTGTAGCAGTTTTGGCTCTTGCTACTGAACTTATGAAAAAGCCTAATAACTTTACGCATTATCATAATTCTAGAAATTTGAGAAAAACATTTAAAATATTATAAAAAACATATCATAAACCGCATTATATTTTGAGGCAAAAGGCAGTGGAAAGTCCACTGTCTTTTGCTTTTTTATATACTATATCACACTTTGATACGATTTGCAATGTTTAAAGATAATATTTGCAATTCCATTGTTAAAAGTAATTTTGTATAATGTAGTTAACAATGGTATATTATGCCTATATAATATTGTTAAAAATTTGAAAACGGATGGTGTGTAACAAATGCAAATGACATTTCGTTGGTACGGTGAGGGTAACGATAAAATCTCACTGCAAGACATCAAACAGATCCCCGGTGTAACGGGTATTGTTTGGGCACTTCACGACAAAATGCCCGGTGAAATCTGGAGCGAAGAGGAAATCGCAAAGGTAAA
>CAYLXT010000181.1:0-1933 GCA_964387615.1 uncultured Ruminococcus sp. | reverse complement strand
GCACCGAGGATTCGCCTTGTGGCGACGACCTGATGCTTATGTTCTTTACATCGGGTACTACAGGCTATCCAAAAATTGCCGCCCACAATCACAAGTACCCCTTGGGTCACTTCCACACTGCTAAATATTGGCACAACGTTGATCCCGACGGACTTCACTTTACCATATCTGAAACAGGTTGGGCTAAGTCAATGTGGGGCAAGCTTTACGGTCAGTGGTTGTGCGAAGCCGCAACCTTTGTTTATGACTTTGACCGCTTTGATGCGGCAGACATTTTGCCAATGTTTGCAAAATACAAGATAACTACCTTCTGCGCGCCGCCCACAATGCTGCGTATGATGATAAAGCAAGATATTTCAAAATACGATTTCTCGTCCGTTCAGCATATGACTACTGCAGGCGAAGCGCTCAATCCCGAGGTTTACCGCCAATTTGAAAAGGCTACGGGTCTGCAGATAATCGAGGGCTTCGGTCAGACCGAAAGCACAATGATTATCGGTAATATGGTTGGCGCTTCTCATAAGATTGGTTCTATGGGCAAACCTGCTCCAATTTATGATGTACATATAGTTGACCCCGACGGTAACGACGTTCCCGATGGCGAAACGGGTGAAATCGTTGTAAACGTAGCTGACGGTGCGCCCTGTGGTCTGTTTACAGGCTACTACGGTGATGAGGAAAAGACTCGCGAGGTATGGCATGACGGTTATTATCACACAGGCGATACCGCTTGGCGTGACGAGGACGGCTTCTATTGGTACGTTGGTCGTGTTGACGACGTTATCAAGTCGTCAGGCTACCGCATAGGACCGTTCGAGATAGAAAACGTTATTATGGAGCTTCCCTACGTTCTTGAGTGCGGTGTTTCTGCCGCTCCCGATGAGGTTCGCGGTCAGGTTGTTAAGGCAAGCATCGTGCTTGTAGACGGCACCGAGGGCACCGACGAATTAAAGAAGGAAATTCAGGATTACGTTAAAAAGCATACAGCACCATACAAATATCCTCGTATTGTTGTATTCCGTGACAGCCTACCAAAGACCGTTAGCGGCAAGATACAAAGAAATAAATTATAATCAGTGATTTTATGAAAAACTTTAAACGACTTACACTGCTTTGCGGGCATTACGGCAGCGGCAAAACAAATGTTGCCGTAAACCTTGCATTTTACTTAAAAGAGCAGTATAATAACGTGGTTGTTGCCGACCTTGATATTGTAAATCCTTATTTTCGTACTAAAGACAGTATGGAGGACTTCAAGGCTCGTGGCATAGAACTGATATGTTCAGAATATGCCAACACCAATGTTGACATACCCGCGCTCCCTGCCGATATGTACCGTCTTACGGCCGATAAAGATATTACCGCGGTAATTGACGTCGGCGGTGATGACCGAGGAGCCTATGCGCTAGGCCGTCTGGTGCCTGAAATCAAGGCTGAAAATAACTTCGATATGCTGATGGTCATCAACGGCTATCGCCCGCTTACCCCCGATGCAGAAGCGACTATCGAGGTTATGCGCGAGATTGAAACTGCTTGTGGACTTCAATTCACAGGACTTGTAAACAACTCAAACATAGGCGAAGAAACAACCGCTCAAAACGTTATAAATTCTATGAGTTATGCCAGTGAAGTATCGCGACTTTCAGGATTACCTGTTGTTATGACAAGCGTAAAGGCAGACCTTTACGACCAGTTGTGTGACAAAATAGATAATCTTTTGCCGATGACTTTACAAGCAAAACCCGTTTAATTATTTAATTAAAGGAGTTAATGAATATGGCAAAATTAACCTTTAAAACCGACAAGTGCAAAGGCTGTGGACTGTGTGTTGACGCATGTCCAAAAGGTCTTATTAAACTTGCCAATGACAAAATCAACCAAAAGGGCTATCACCCTGCAGAGATAACCGACGAGTCAGCTTGTGTTGGCTGTG
>CAYLXT010000180.1:0-1962 GCA_964387615.1 uncultured Ruminococcus sp. | reverse complement strand
AACGATTTTAATAACACTCGGGAACATCAAGGGAAGTAGGCGTTAATCTTAAGCAAGGTTACAACGGTGACCTCACCTCTAAGCAGGCAGGTTCTATCGGCGGTCAGATGGTTAAAAAGATGATCGAATCTTACGAAAACAGCATGAAATAAGTTGTATATAAATACAGCTAACCAAATGGCGCCGGCAGTTAATAACTGTCGGCGCTTTTTCAAAAAAAAGAGTATATTTTTTAAAAAACACACTCAAACTAATTATATAACTTTTAAAGAGGTGAAAATATGTTTGATAAAATCTGTTTAATACTTGCTATTGTGGGGTGTCTTAACTGGGGGCTTGTCGGTCTTTTCAGTTTTGACCTTGTAGCCTGGATTTTCGGTGGCACAGGCGCGTTGCTTAGCCGCATTATCTACACCGTAATAGCGCTTGCGGGCGTCTGGTGCATTTCCTTGCTTTTCAAAGGCGAGCACGCACATCATCAGGTAGCAGAATAAATTTAAACAAAAAGCTGAGAATGACTGTATACCATTCTCAGCTTTTAATTTATTTCAGTTCAATTCGGCAGGCAAACATTATATCGCCGTCGTTGTTTTGACCTTTGGCAGTGATAATATCATCTTCTTTTGAGTAATACACATTGAGCTGTGTGCCCTGCATTACCTCTTTACGATAATCAATCTGGAACGTATCAATAATATCCTCTTTTTGAGGACTTATCGCGTCCAAAACATAGTTTGCATACTTTGTATTGTTGACGTGATCATTCACATCAAGCTCGCAAAAACCGGCATTTACTACATAAGGCTCGCCGATATTTTCAAAATCGCGCACCTTTTTGGCCTTTTCCTCAAACATAACCTCGTTATGATAATTACCATCAAGATTATATAAATCAGGCACCGACAGTAATTTTCTTTCCTTGCTGTGAATAACAACCCACTCCGAACTGCCAACTACAAGGCGTTGTCCATTTTGATCTTCAATACAATACTCTCTGCGGTAGTTAAGACGGTTTGGTTCAAGCGGCCAGGTTTTAACGGTAACCGTCTGATAACGGCTTGGTGGCGATATTATCTTAAATTTAATTCGGGTAAGCACCCATAAATATTCGCGCGCAATCATATCGCCAAAGCCTACGCCAATCTCCTCGGCGTGCTGACCCGCAGCATCCTGAAACAAATCAAGTATTGCAGAGGGCTTGATGTGGTCGTATTTATCAAAATCGCCTGCGCGCAGGGTGTATTCTCTTTGCCATAAATTTTTCATTTTTCACACCTAAAATCAATTAAATTCTATCATTTGTACGCTATACGGCGGTACAGAAAGAGTGCAAACATCAGCCGCAAGCATTTTTATAACCTCACCGTTTTGATCTATAAGCTTTGCGCCACTCGTGCCTGTAAGGTCTATGCGACATTCCTCGGCAGTTTGACAATAATTTGCCAAGAACTGTGCGCGTGTGCCATCACTTGAAATCCACGCTGAAGTAAGCACCTTTTGATACTCGGTAAAACGCTCCTGATTTGTTTTATACATTTTCACAGTGTCACAAACCAACTTGCACGGCTTTATCATTTCACCAAAAGTAAGATATTTTTTACCTATACCGCGTTTATATGCTGTAGCAGATTTTATAAAGTCCAATACTGCTTTTCTATCGGGTAGATAAGAAAAATCTCTCTCACCCCAAGCCCACGCAATCTCACCATCTTGATTTATAACAAGCGTCATAAAATCACCCGCGAGGAATGAGTGCGCCGTGCGTAACAAGTAGCTGTCAGGTGAACGCTTTATATCAAAGATATCAAGCGAGCACACCGAATTGCCCGAAAAGTTTTGCAAGTATTTGTGATAAATATATCCATACAGCGGTATGAATTTGCCCACATAACCGTTAAGATTAAAACGATTATCGCTAAGATTCATATACGGTATATAGCTTTCTGCCGCCGCCGACTCACA
>CAYLXT010000179.1:0-1986 GCA_964387615.1 uncultured Ruminococcus sp. | reverse complement strand
CACCTAAAGGTAACACGGTTTTTGATAGTTGTTCTTGCGTAAGGCCGTAAAGCACGTAAGACTGGTCTTTTGTAGTATCAGCCGCTTTTTTTAGCAGATATCGGTCACCCGATTTTTCAACACGAGCATAGTGACCTGTGGCGATTTTATCAAAAGCGTTTGCTTTAGCGTAGTCAAGCATCGCGCCAAATTTTATATTTATATTACACTGTATGCAAGGGTTGGGTGTGCGACCGGCGATATACTCATTTATAAAATGGTCAATAACGTGTGTTTTAAACAAAGCTTTAAGTTCTAAAACACTATGGTTTAACCCAAGTTTCTTGCACACATCGGCGGCATCTTGAGCTTCGCGACTGAACTTTTCTATTAAAGCGGCATCGTCACCGTCATAAAGCTGTAAGGTAATGCCTGCTGCCTCCATTTGTTGTGAAATAAGCGCCGCCGTAACGGCGGAATCAACACCGCCGCTCATACCTATTAAGGTTTTCATTAAATCACTTCTTTTTCTTGTGGATGTTACGAATAGTTTTTTTCTTCTTTTGTTGTGGTCTTTGATTTTGTTTGTTCCCTATTGCAGTTTTATCGGGCGCGATAAGACAGTTTTTACCGTGACCTATAAGGTCGGTACGGTTTGCCTTTCGTAGCGCTGATAGTACAAACTGTCGGTTTGCGGGTTTGTAATACTGCAGTAGCGCGCGTTGTTGCGCTTTTTCTTCTGCCGTGCGCGGCACGTAAACCTTTTTCATAGTCATCGGGTCAATACCTGTATAGAACATACAGGTCGAAATCGTACCCGGTGTGGGGTAAAAGTCCTGCACCTGTTCGGGATGCAGTCCCTCTTTTTTAAGAAACAGCGAGAGTTCGATCGCATCGTTTATGGTGCTGCCTGGATGTGATGACATAAGATACGGCACCAAAAACTGCTTTTTGCCGACACTTTCGGTCAGTTCATAAAAACGCTTTTTAAAACGCTCATACACGTTTATGTGCGGCTTGCCCATACAGTCAAGCACACGCGCAGAGCAATGCTCGGGCGCAACCTTTAACTGTCCGCTTATATGATGCTCAACAAGCTCTTTGAAAAATTCTTCATCTTTATCTGCGATAAGGTAATCAAAACGAATTCCTGAGCGAATAAAGATTTTTTTGATTTTGGGAAGTTTTCGCAGTTTGCGCAAAAGGTCAAGATAATCACTGTGGTCAACCTCAACAGCTTTACACATTGTGGGAGCCAGACATTTTTTATCCTTACAAACGCCACGGTCAAGCTGACCTTTACAGCTTGGCGCTCTAAAGTTGGCTGTAGGCCCACCTATATCGTGAATATAGCCCTTAAAATCGGGCATATCGGTAATGGTTTTTACTTCGTCTATAACCGACTCGTGACTGCGGCAGGTAATTTGTCTGCCTTGGTGGTAGGCTAGCGCACAGAAATTGCACGCGCCATAGCAGCCTCGGTTGTGAATTACCGAGAATTTAACCTCTTCAATGCCCGGCACACCGCCGAAAGCCTCATAGCTTGGGTGATAATCACGCATAAAGGGCAGCGAGTAAACCTTGTCCATTTCTTCTGTCGTAAGCGGCGGCATGGGCGGATTTTGTACCACTATCTTATTACCGTGTCGCTGAATTACGGTTTTGCCGCGTACAGCGTCGTGTTCGGTTTGCTGAATATATGTGCTTTGGGCATATTTTTGTTTACCCTGCTCACTGTTTTCGCTTACCGCATCAAAGCTTGGGCATTCTTTTGCGCTTTGTACGCAATAATCCTTTGTATTTACCGCATAGCAGGTACCAAGAACATTTTGCATATCGTGTATATCTTCACCCGCTTGGAGTCGTTTGGCAATCTCTACGACGTGCCGCTCACCCATACCGTACATAAGCAGGTCGGCGGTAGAATCTATAAGAATAGACGGACGAACCCTATCATCCCAATAATCGTAGTGCGCAAAGCGGCGCAAGGATGCTTCAATACCGCCA
>CAYLXT010000178.1:0-1993 GCA_964387615.1 uncultured Ruminococcus sp. | reverse complement strand
CGATGCGCACTATAAATGACGATACTGTAAGCGATTAAGTCAAAAGCCGCAGTTTTACAAAATCTGCGGCTTTTGTAATGTTTTAAGAAGTTTTGTCGAAAGTCTTGACGGTAATTTTTATTTATGTTAATATAATTATGCCAAACTAATTGAATATAATAAAAATCATCGCTTTTGAAAAGGAAGCTTTTTGTTGTGTTCTTTTTTTAATCACATTATGCATTTTATAAAAATGCAAATTCTGACAATGTGATTACAGCGATGTAAGTTATATTGAATTAGTTTGGCGACTATCGGAGTTTGCGTTTTTTGTGCGTCTGCTTCGGTGGGCGCACTTTTTGTTTTTTCGGCCGTTATAACAAAAATAATATTGTTATACAAAGGAGGGTGCTATATGCCTGATTACAAGCAGTTGTATTTAACGTTGCTTGACGGTGTCGAAAAAGCGATAAATTTGTTGATAGAAGCACAAAAATCTTGTGAAGAAATTTATGTTGATACCGATGAAACAGAAGAATATTAATACTAAAAAGCGTCGCAAAAATTTTGCGGCGCTTTTGTTTACAAATATTTTATTTTTTTGCATACTTTGTAAATTATTATATTTACAATGATTATTTTTGAAAGGATTGTAGGTATGTCAAACATAATAAAGAAAGCATCAAGCGGGTGCCGCAGGCAGATTCAAGCCTTGTACAAATCAAACTGTCAGAAGTCATACTATGTAGCAAAGTGTCTTTTAAACAGTGAGGAGGAAGCGGCAAATGCCACGGCATACGCATTTAATACTTCGTTTGATATTATACGCGGCAATGTAATTGCTACCGAACAAGAGTTCACACAGCTTGTAATGCGCCATACGGTAGATTTTTGTAAACGCAGGATACTTAAAACAGAGCCAAAGGCTTTTAAATTACCGCAAGAACGAAATTTTTCAATTACAGCAAATCCTGTACCAAACGATTCAAAAGATATTCTCGGCGAAATATTATGTATTTTGCCGCCGCTGCAACGCTTTATTTTCGTGTTACATACGGTAGCGGAATATAACAGCGAACAGCTTGCAAACATATTTAAATTTGATGTAAAAACCGTTGAGATTGCACTCAACGCCGAGCAGAAAAACATTTGTAATATACTAAAAACACAAGAGGCTGAAAAGCAATCGTTTGAATATGCTCAACAACTGATTAAAGAAAATTTAACCAAAACTCAGGTTTCAGGTCTTGCTGATAAAAAGGTTGAAGATATCGTAGACCGTATATGCCTACCGGTTGAAAAAAAGAAAAGAAATATCACTCTTATATGTACGGCTGTGGTTTTGTGTCTTTGCATTATCGTTGGCATTTGTTGCATATCGGGGAACTATAGCTATACAAGCACTACAGCAGGCGGCGAAAGCTCAGATGCTTCTGAATCAGACAACGCCGAATCACAAGAAGGCTACCTTGATACATCTCTTACCTATTACGCCGATATTGTAATCCAAGATTACGGAACCGTTACCGTAAAGCTTGAACCTGACGATGCGCCCATTACCTGCGCTAATTTTGTTGATCTTGCAAATCAAGGCTTTTATGACGGTCTTACATTTCACAGAATTATCGAAGATTTTATGATGCAGGGCGGCGATCCTAACGGCGACGGAACCGGCGGTTCCGAGAATACTATAGTCGGCGAGTTTACTGACAACGGATATGATAACGAGCTTTCGCACACGCGCGGTGCTATATCAATGGCAAGATCAAGCGATTACGACAGCGCAAGCTCACAGTTTTTTATAGTTCACGAAGACAGCACCTACCTTGACGGTCAGTATGCGGTGTTTGGCTATGTTACCGATGGCTTAGATGTTGTAGATCAGATATGCGAAAGCGCAGAGCCTACCGACGATAACGGTACCATCACTGCGGCAGAGCAACCCATAATAACAGCCGTTTCTATAAGAACGGAATAAAATTAAAAGAGTGTCTGATTTTTTCAGACATTCTTT
>CAYLXT010000177.1:0-1999 GCA_964387615.1 uncultured Ruminococcus sp. | reverse complement strand
CGAGTGACAGGACTTGAACCTGCGGCCTCTTGACCCCCAGTCAAGCGCGCTACCAGCTGCGCCACACCCGGATAGTGTGAATAAAAAATTAATTGTTTGGTGTTTAGCACTAGACCCCACAAGAGCAAGCATCCAGCTGCGCCACACCCGTAAATATTAAAATTGAAACTTTCAATTTTAATTATTTTGGCTGACCGAAACATTATACAACGGCCAGCCAAAATTGTCAACAGTTTTTTAAATTAAAATCAGTCTGCGAAGCCTGATTCTACTAAAGCGATAAGACCTTCCATAGCCTCTGCTTCATCGCTGCCGTCACAAATGATCTTAATGCTTGTGCCGCCGATGATACCAAGAGAAAGAACGCCGAGCAAGCTCTTTGCATTTACCTTTCTTTCATCCTTTTCAACCCAGATTGATGACTTGAACTCATTTGCCTTCTGGATGAAGAAGGTAGCGGGGCGGGCATGAAGACCAACTTGATTTTGAATTACTACGTCTTTAACACACATTTCAAAAAACTCCTCGAAAAAGTAAATGATAAAATTTATAACAAAAATAATATGATTTGCTACTATGTTATTATACCACATTTAATGCCGTAGTCAATCGTTTGTTAAAAAGTTCTAATATTTATCCAACTTTTTAGTTATTTTGAATGTCAAATTTGGTCAAAATGATAACAAATTATTTACGTTTGCGGCTCTTTTCGGGTTCTAACCCCAATAATTTACGATCTTGTTTATCAAGTTCTATTTTTTCGAACATTTCAGGGCGCAATTCACGCGTGATTTCAAGTGACTGCTTGCGGCGCCATTTTGCAATTTCAGCGTGATTGCCTGAAAGCAAAACATCGGGCACTGCGCGACCATTCCACTCGGCAGGCCGTGTATATTGCGGATATTCAAGCAAGCCTGAAAAATGGCTTTCGTCTTCGAAACAAAGGTCGTCACTAAGTACGCCGGGCAGCATACGGCAAACAGCATCTGCAAGGCAAAGGGCAGGTAACTCTCCGCCCGTTAGTACAAAATCACCAAGCGATATCTGTTCGTCAACAATTTCTTCAAGTACACGCTCATCAACACCTTCATAGTGACCGCAAAGCAAAACTATATGGGGTAGTCTTGACAGCTCCACAACCTTCTTTTGCGTAAGGGTAATGCCTTTGGGTGAGAGATATATAAGGTGCGGCTTTGGCTCGCCTTCTTGATACAGGCTTTTATAGCAGTTATAAATCGGCTCTGCCGCCATTACCATTCCCATACCGCCGCCGTAGGGCATATCATCTACCTTGTTGTGCTTATTGTTTGCAAAATCACGTATGTTATGGCACTGCAGTTCTACCTTTTCGGCCTTTCTTGCTCTGCCTATGATGCTCTCACTTAGTACTGTTTCGCACATTTCGGGGAATAGGGTGAGTATATCAATCTTCATCATCAAAAATCCCCTTTAGCAGTTTGATTTTTATAACGTCTGTTTCAATATTTACATCTATAATTACCGGCGGAATTGCGGGGACAAGATATTCTTTTTCTCCGTTTTTAATGTGCCACACATCGTTAGCGCCGGTAGAAGAAACATCGCTGAGTGTTCCAAGCAACGCATCTGTATCGGCATCAAAAACCTTTGCGCCTATAATCTCACTTACAAAATATCTACCTTCGGGCAAATGTGCGTCATCGCGCTTGATATAAAGAACCTTGCCGCGAAGTTTTTCGGCATCTTCGATAGTATCTACACCTTTTACAGCGGCTAAAACCACATTACCATGGGGTGTGATTTTGCTCATTTCTATTTTAGTTTTACCGTTATCTAAATAAAATCTTTTAAACTGTGTTAAAAATTCGCCGTCATCCGACCAAGGTTGAATTCGCACCATACCGCGAACACCGTGGGTGCCGACAAATTTGCCTATTTCTAAAAATTCTTTTTTCATTAAAGTCACCTTTATATATTAAAAGCCTCCTGTGCGGAGGCTTTGATTAGCGTTTTAGGTCGT
>CAYLXT010000176.1:0-2013 GCA_964387615.1 uncultured Ruminococcus sp. | reverse complement strand
CGCTTGAATGGCATTCAAGAGGTCATGGGTTCGATCCCCACCGTCTCCACCAAAATCGACAAGGTTCGACAGAGCCTTGTCGATTTTACTTATTACCTCTTCACTCTTCACTTTTCACTACTTTCTCACTGTCGATTTTGTCGGAAATAATAAGTGAAAATCTGCTATGCGGACAATTCTTGTTTTCGAGAGTTCAATCCAATACGGGATAGACATTTATTTTGCACCACCCTTCCAAAAGTCAAGTTTATTCATTGGAATGGATTTGGCTTTTTTAAAATTATATAAATTTTCAAGAAATCGGTAAATTTCATCAAAACTTGACTTTTTTTGCGTTTTAATATAAAATTCATATACCTTATATAAAAAGGGGTCAGTTTATGAAATTTTTAAACGCGTTAAAATCTTCTTTTTACGCAACAGCGGCATTTGTTGCTTCACACAAAATTACCTCGGCTGTAATTTTAGCGGCAGTGGCAGGCATTACAGCGGCGGCGATAATTGTGTCAAGCATACTGTCAGCCCCGGTAGATGTTCTTTCTTCGGGTGGCGGCAAGACAAACGGTATTTCAAGCGAAGTTGTTTCCTCTGTGCCCGAGATTGTGGTATCAAGCGAGGCGGAACCTGCTGAAAGCGAAGAGACTCCCGTTTCAAGCGAGACACCTACAGCGTCAAGCACACCACTGCCTGTTGTTACGCCCTCGGTTAATACAGAATACAATTACAATTCCAATATGAGCTATGACGACAACGTATTTCTTGACGCGCTTAAATATACGGGGTATAAAACAGACCCGAGGATGTGGGGCGCATACGGTAATTATATTTTGTGCTCACAAAAGCGAGGTCTTGGCTGGCTTTCGGAAATAACCTACGACGATTACGGCTCTGCCACAGGATACGAGGTAAACGAACAAGGGCTTCCCGACATTCATTACTTTACATACCGTTCAAACGGCACAAAACGCGGACTTGTTTGCGCAAGCTATGTTGCGTATGTTTATTTTAACTATCTGCCAAACGTCGCTGGAATTGACACGTCTATGCTTCCAAAAGCGGGTGACCCCGTGCTTGCTAACGAATGGTATCTTGCCGCGCAAAAATGGGTCGATTTAGGTTATTCACGCTATATCAACTTTACCGCAAATGATGGCGGCAGTATTTATCAGGATCTCAAGCTTACCCCCGAAGAAGATATCCCGATCGGCTCGCTTATATTCCTTTGTGACTGGTACAACCGTACAAACTGGTCAACACACGTAAGCATTTACGCAGGCAAGGTAAACGGCTATCACTGGGTAACACACGTTGGTAACGAAAACGGCCCCGAGCTTTGCGCTATTGAGCGTATGAACCGCCTGCCCCACCCACAATGGATGTTAGCAATAGTGACCCCTCCGTCCAATATTCGTTTTTCCGCCGCAGTTGAAGTAACTGTAAAGGATGAAAGTGGCAAGCCTATGAAGGATGTTGCCATAAGCGTTAAACGCAAGTCAAACGGTGTTGTTACAGAGCTTGGTAAAACCGACGCCAACGGCAAGGTAAGCGGCGAAGGATTTTCTTATGAAGAGTACGAAATAGTACAAACGGTGCCCGACGGCTATATCTGTGAAAAGAATTCGCAATCTGCAACCTTTACAACAAAAAACAACAGTCTTAATACTGTAAGCTTTACCAATAAAAAGCAGGAAGAAAAAAAGCCTGAAAAAACCGCCGAAAGTTCAAAAAGCGACAACGTCACAGAAAGCGATGAAAATTCTTCCGACGTGACTACCGACAACAACGAAATCGAAACAGAGGAATAAACAGTATAATAAAAGGGCACAAGATTTTGCAAACGCTTAATCTTGTGCCCTTTTTAATAGTGCATTTATTTCCCTAATTCTTTATTTCTTTTATACGCCGCTTTTATGCAGTTAACGACAATACTTTCAAACTCGCTGTTTTTAAGCAGCGTCACTCCCTCAATGGTACTGCCACCCTTTGAGCAGACCGCATTAGTCAACTCTTCGG
>CAYLXT010000175.1:0-2016 GCA_964387615.1 uncultured Ruminococcus sp. | reverse complement strand
GCTTGAGGATTATGTGAAGCAGGTTTATAATTCCAACGATTTACTTGACATTGAATATGAAGGTAATATAAAATATAAATTATTAAATAATCAATTTCCTCCATATAATCAATCTCAAAGTGATGCTAATGAATGGGCAACCAGATGGGCGCAATCAGATAATGTTGAAGCTGGTGATCGAAAATTGGTATCGTACCATAACAGATGGTATTTAATAGAAAAATTTGACGATGTTGAGTTTGGTTATAGAATAATTGAAAGAGTAACAAAATCAGAACTTGAATATTATAAGGAGCGTTACGGTGATGTTAGAAAAAGCGATGGAAAATCCGATGCTTCAACAATTGTTGGAAGTAATAGTCCACTTGGAAGGCAGGATGAAAATACCGGAAGGAACCAAGATTTTAATAGTGTATTTAATCGATACGGAAGAAAAAACGATGAGGTTTTTCACTTGGGTGCAGGAAAATTACGAACCGATAGAAGAGGGGAAGGTAACGGCAGAATTTTTGGAGAGAGTGGTCAACGCAATAGCACGCAATCGAGAAATTCCTCAAATACAGTAATTAAAAAAGAAGCAACTTCTAGAAAAGAAGTTGCTTTTGATTATAATACAAAAAAAGCCATCGAAAATGGCGGGGTTGAGTATAAGAGTGTTAGTAACAAAATTACTCCTGATATGGACGAATCGGCAAGAGCGGACGTTATTCGTAAAACAAGACTTAATGTTGTTGAGTTTACAGATGAAAATGCTGAACTTTCGGGCAAAGAGGTTTTGAAACTAAAAAACACCTATAAAAGCAAAGCACAAAAGATATTAAAACCTCTTGCAGAAAAATTTGGTGTTTTTAAAGATTACAACAATGATGATATCCAACTTGAATTTAATTATTCAAGAAATTCACTTGAAGAAAGTGTGCATAAAGAAAACGAGCGCAGCGCGAATTTTTATGACTTTGCAAAAATGCTTTATGTTTTTGATGATGTGGTAGCAAATGCTCAAGCGATTGAAACTCACACGGATAAATACGTAGAAACTAAAAGAGAAAATCGCAATCTAAAACAGGTATATGTTTTGATGAGCGCTTTTAGAGATGGAGATTATATCATACCCGTAGAGTTCAATATTAAAGAATTTGCAGATGAAATTAAAAATCAACTATATGTATCGGTAACATTACAAAAAACGAAAGCCGACCTCATGGGGACGTCTTCAGAACAAAGTTCCTATCATATCCCTAAGCCGACTTTCAATTATAGTTTATCCGATATAATTAAAAATGTCAACCCTGCAGATAAAGAATTTTTGAAATATATTCCCGACGAATTGTTAAGCAAAGAACAACAAAAAAGCAAAAATATCGCATTATCACAAGAAAAAGAACGTTTAGATGATATGCGTTATGATTATGCTGTGAAAAATAATCCTAATCGTGCAAAGGAAATGCTGGATGAACGCCGAAAAGAAAAAGGATATGAACAAAACTTTGATTGGCGCATAGAACATAAGGCACCGAATTCGCAGGATGAAAGTGCTCATAGTATAGATAAACTTGATAATGTTTACGGTAGTGATATTTATTCTGCACAGGCTGTTTATTATTATGGTGAAGGTAGAAAATATGACCAAAAAGCAGTTGAGGTTATTCAAAAGGCACACAATAAACCAAATTCTATGATTAAAATATATCGTGCTGTGCCGACAAATATTAAAGACACGCGTATAAGAAACGGTGATTGGGTGGCTGTGACAAAAGAATATGCCGATGAACATGGTTACAGATGGCTTGATGGTGACTATAGAATTATTGAGAATACCGTGCCCGCAAAATATCTATTTAATAACGGCGACAGTATACAAGAATTTGGCTATGATAACGGTGATATAAATGAGGTATATAAAAACGCTGAAGGCAATGTGAAATTAAACGATATTACCTACGACGATAACGGTAATGTTATTCCATTTTCGAAACGCTTTGATGAAAACAATAGTGACATTAAATTTGCTGTTAC
>CAYLXT010000174.1:0-2037 GCA_964387615.1 uncultured Ruminococcus sp. | reverse complement strand
CCTATGTCGGATTTCTTAGGGAAATCCAGAATAGCTAATGCCGCGGCTATTAAAACTAATGTCGGCAGCTTTGGAACGAGAATCAGATACTGGAACGCTTTTGATAGATTTTGCTTGTTCTGTGAAAAAGAGTTCCACTGTCAGAAGGTCCAGAACATATCAGCAAAACATATTTATACTTATGTTGATCATCTGAAGGCTAAGGGTGCTTCACCCGCAACAATCAGGACGGAACTTTGCGGTATTCGTTTTTTCTACAAAATTTGTGGTGGTAAAAACAAATTGCCCGAAAACAAGTCCTTAAATCTTTTACCCCGCGAGATCGGCGTGGTAAACAGAGCGTGGTTGGTAGCAGAAATCAATAAAGCTATTGCGGTTGCTGATGCAATGGGTAGAACTGATGTGGTATTTGGTATTCGTATCGGTTGGCGCTTTGGACTTCGTATTCACGAAATCGCAAAGTTGCGTGTTGAGGATGTAACTCGCGCAGTTACACGCGGCGAGTTATGCGTTAAAGGTAAGGGAGGCTATGTGCGCTCCATTCCGGTAGAAACCCCACAGCAGAAGAAACTTTTATCCGACCTATATAAGTATGCGAGAATGAATAATCTGCAACCCGGTGACTGCTTAATTTCCGAAAACAAATATCGTGGTATCGACAAGGAAATCAAATCACTGAAAAACTGGGTGATCAATAATAGAAGTAAGTTTACCTATCGTAACCGCACTAAGTTTGTTGGCGAAAATGAAAAGCCGAGAATGGAAACGCTAACCTGGCATGGTCTTAGATACACCTATGCTCAGGAGCGTAAACAGCGCTTGATTGATAGCGGTGTAAAGGATGTTGACCGTAATCTCAGTGAGAGTCTTGGTCATCATCGTGTAAGTGTAACCAAAATTTACACTGCCGAGAAGAAGCACAAGTAGTGCAACAAATAGTATATGCGGTGTGCCAAATTAAAGTACACCGCATATACAGAACTTTAAATAAAAGGAGGTTTGCTTATTGAATGATTTTGACCTAGTTGATAAGTATTATACTGTTATGTTTACTGAGTTTAAAGATATCGTAACGGTAAAAGAAGCTTGTGATATGCTACATATGGGAAGAAAAAAGATTTATGAACTTATAAGAAGCGGTCGTTTAGAATTATTGAATGATACGCCGGACACTTCCCGTTATTTAATTACTAAGCGTTCTATTATTAAGTACGTTATAAAAGCATAAACAAGCACCGTACAGACCGCCTTTGTCTGTACGGCATACATATCTTATATGTCTTTGTAAATATTTCTGCAAAGGCGAATGAAGGAGAGTATTCGAAATTAGGGTATGTAGAAAGAAGGAAGTATGTTAAAAGGCAACGTACAAGAAAAACGCGGTTATTTGCACACCGTAATCTCTTATAAAGACGAAAACGGAGTGCGAAAGAAAAAATGGCAGTCTACCGGACTGACGGCAAAGGGTAATATTCGCAAAGCTGAAGCAATTTTAAAAGAACGAATAGAAGCTTTCGAATTAGGGCTTAAACAAAAGCAGTCAGATAAATCTAATGAAGATATTCTCTTCTCAAGATTTTTATCTAATTGGCTTGCAATGGTTAAAAGCACCTTGCTCATCACTACATACGGCGGTTATCAATATTTTATAGAACAGCGAATTAATCCGTATTTTGATGAAAAGGAGATGACCCTGCAAAAGATAACCACGAAGGACATTCAAGAGTATTACAACACAATGCTCACAAAGGGTACTAAGTGGAATTCGGTAGTTAAGCATCATGCCATTATCCGCAAGGCTCTTGACTATGCAGTAAAGATGGACTACATACCATCGAACCCTGCGGCAAGAATTGAGACTCCGAAAAGGCAAAAATATATAGCCGAGCATTATAATCAAGATGAATTAAATCAACTGTTTGAAGTTATTAAAGGCGATCCTGCCGAGGTTGCAATTATTCTGACAGCCTATTATGGATTACGCCGTAGCGAAGTTTTAGGATTAAAGTGGAGTGCAATAGACTTTAAAGAGAAAAC
>CAYLXT010000173.1:0-2060 GCA_964387615.1 uncultured Ruminococcus sp. | reverse complement strand
AGAACTACATCCATAGGTCCTGTAGAGCTGGTTTTTGTAGTAGTTGTCATAGAAGAACCAAGCGCCGAAAAAATGATCTGAAACGCCTCATCATCTTCTAACTCAACATCAAATGTCGAACCGTCTGCGCCGCTGGTGTTAAGTATTGCGGTGTCGCCGTCTTTATAAACCGACTTATCGACCCACACACGACCTGCGTATCGGTTACCGTCAGCATCGGTACCCATCATATCTTCCCAAGTGTAAGCGGTACCTGCATCGGTTACTTTTTGGGTTGCGATCGGCGTTGCCGCGCTTGCTGTAAGCCCTACACAAGAAAACATTGAAAAAACTATTGTCAGCGCTAAAAACACCGATAAAAGTTTATTGATTTTTTTCTTTGAATTTTTCATTTATATTTCTTCCTTTCTGAGCTGTTCGTTTTCACAAACACCTATTAAATCTCCCGAGCGTTCGCATTTGTAAAATTGACACGAACCGCAATCTCCGTATGCTTTATCTGCAAACGGGCAATCATCTTTTGTAGCATTTACCCACCGTCGCCCACACGGTGTTGTTCGCGGGCATTCATCAAAATCAGGGTATTCCCCAAAAAATCTGTCAGACGGCTCATCGTAAGAAAAAATTACCTCTACCGTGTCGCCGTACAGACAATACAGGCGATGTTTATTTTTGGTCATAAAACCTCTCCTCGTCTGAATTTATCTTACAAATTGATTATACGTGCCACAGCTTAAAAAGTATTGAGTATATTTTTAAAAATTTTTACGCATAATTCATCGCCGTTTTTACTGCCTAAAAAATAACAATTTTTGCAAAACAAGGCGATTTTGACATTTTTGCCCTTTATTTTCGTTCGTTTTGACGAACGAAAATAAATTTACCGCCGTTCGTTACGACGAACGGCGGTAAATATTGCCTTATTTAAGCACATATTCTTCAAGGTCTTTTCGACAGTTGATATTTAACTTTTCATAAATTACCTGTATATAATTTGTGACTGTGCGGTCTGATATGTGCATATGAGCCGCAATCTCTTTAGCGCGCCAATTACGCGTATAAAGCATAGCAATGGTAAACTCGGTTGGCGTAAGTTCAACGGTGACTTTACCCTTGTTTCTATGGTTGTACACTTCGTACCAGCCCATATTATAATTTCTTGCAAGGGAAATTATTTTTTCATAATCAGCAGGATGAGATTTTTTAAAGTTGTTTTCAAGCAGACCCTGTAGCAGACTGTAATGCTCTACAAATGGCATAAACACCTTGTGGGTATGCGCAATATCCCATGCCTTTTTTACATATTCGGTCGCTTTTTCTATTTGCAAAAGATTTATATAATCGATAGCGCAGATAATATAGCAATACATTTCACATATAGGATAATATTGAGTCGCACAGTTAATGGCTGTCTGCGCTATGCCTATCGAACGCTGATAATCTTTTTCAAGATATGCCTTGTATGCCGATAGATAACACGCCATAACCCTTAGTCCCTCAGGCATATACTTTATGTGTTCTTCAACAAGAGGAACATTTTCAAACGGTATGTGAAGCTGTGTTTTTATAACAACCGCCGTAAATATCTTAATCGCATTTTCTTCGGCGGCATCGTGATCACTTAAATCAAGTTCTTCTATTTCCTTATATATAATGTCGGCGGCAAAGCGTGTTTTATGTATATGACCCCCGCAAAGATTAGCAAACCCATAAAACAGCGCTGAAGATAAGCGGAAGTTATTATTTGGAGAATCAAGATACTGTTCGGTAATTTCAATCGTCTTATCAAGCTCACCCATAAAATAATATAACTGTGCCAGATTAATATTTCGTTTATCATCATCGGGAATATTTTTTATATACTCCAAAACATCGCCCGATGTATAAGGAATCTGAAATAACGGATACGGAATATAGGACGATTTTTTATATCCGCCTTTTGCTGAGCGCTTGCCGCTTTTTTTTGACGTTGTAGCGCCAAAAGGTATCATCCAATCGCGACCGACTTTTTGCGCGCCTTCAAGCCTACCCTCGCTTGCCCATTTTTGAACTGCGCGCAC
>CAYLXT010000172.1:0-2074 GCA_964387615.1 uncultured Ruminococcus sp. | reverse complement strand
TAAGGGAAATGAAATTGTCGGCAGGATTGCAGGACTCATCAATCATGCTTACAATAAAAAATGGAACAAAAACGCTATTCGCTTTACCCGTTTTGATTTTATCGACGATTTTGAGGTATCGAAAAAACTGTTCCAAGAGGTTGTCAATTGGGGTAAGGAAAAAGGTCTTTCTGAAATTATGGGGCCAATCGGCTTTACCGATATGGATCACGAAGGAATGCTGATTGAAGGCTTTGAAGAACTTAACCTTTCCATCACTTTTTACAATCATCCCTATTACATAGAGCATATGGAGCGATTAGGGTTACAAAAGGATATTGATTGGTTTGAATACCGCATCAGCGTACCCGAAACGATAGACCCACGCTTTGAGCGAATCAGCAACCATATATGTGAGAAAAACGGTTATGAGATCATAACCTATAACAACCGTAAGGTGCTGTATAACGATGCCTTGGAAGCATTTAAGATTATTGATATTGCTTTTTCAAAATTATACGGCACCGTTCCGCTGACTCCCGAAGTTATTAAACATGCTATTGACGGTTATGTTCCTGTTGTCAATCTTGACTATGTTTGCTCGATTAAGGATAAAGACGGTAAAATCATCGGTTTTGGAGTGCTTGTTCCGTCTATCGCCAAGGCACTTAAAAAGTCTGACGGTAAAATGCTTCCGTTAGGTGTTTTCCGATTGCTTAAAGCCCTAAACGGCAAAAACGATACTTTGGAAATGTTTTTTGTTGCCGTTCATCCTGATTATCAGTCACAGGGACTTCCGGCAATTTTGATAAATACGTTAGCTCCGAAAATAATTGAAAACGGCGTTAAGTATTGCGAAACGGGGCCGATGCTTGAAACCAATACTGCCGTTCACAGTATGTGGAGACACTTTGAAAAACGTCAGCACCGTCGCCGCCGTTGTTATATAAAGACGATATAGCTTCCATCTGCTTTTCTTTGGTTAATGCGAAAAAACTAAATGCTCTCTGAACAAAAATGTTCAGAGAGCATTTGTTGTAGCAAGAAAAAACTTGGCGCTTGTGACGTAAAATCAAAAAATCATTGCTTTTTTATTAAAAACCACAGTATGGTAAGTATTTCTAAAACGGCGGATACTATAAATATAAGATATATTTTAGGCACCGGTACGGTAAGCATAACGCAAAGCGCTGCCGACCAGATCAGTGTAGATATAGCAGCGAAAAGATGTATTTTTTTCCACCAGATGCAAGAGAATACAATGCCGACAATAGCGCTGATAGGTATAGCATATATGTAAAAAAGCCACCAGCCTTTAATGTTGGGAAACAGTATTTCACAAAGGAAGAACAAAACGGTTGCTACAAGCCACGCGATACCTATTGAAAGCAAAGTGATAATAATTTTATTGCGGGTGGTAAGCAGTTTTTTGCGGGGCTTTTCGGCAAGCAGATCGTTTGGTGTAAGACTGAAAATTTCGGCAAGCTGTACCGTAACAGCCAGGTCTGGAAGTCCGTCGCCACGTTCCCATTTTGAAACAGACTTATCCGAATAATTAAGTTTTTCGGCAAGCTCTATTTGAGTAAGTCCCAACGCTTTGCGATAATGGGTTAAATTTTTCGCAAAACGCTCACGCAGATTTTCTTCACTAACAGTCGCCACAGCTTCACTTCCTTTCGAATTTGTCTAACTGATTATACAATAATTTTGTGATTTATTCAATAATAAATTGTAAATTTTTAATTGGTGCGAATAAGCAATATTAATATGAAAAATTATTAAGAAGCAGTATCTTGCAACACTACTCCTTAATAATTGAAAGGGTTATACAAATTCGAAATCATTTGTACTTGTGACCTATGTGTTCGAACACCTACAGTTTTTAGTGATACTGTGCCTACGGCACAGTGATATTTTTATTTCATAAAAGTGATATTTCTGCTAACGCAGAAGTGATATTATATTCGCCGCCAAAACTCGCGAAGCGAATATCACTTGGACAAAGTCCAAATATCACTGCGAAGCAATATAACTCGCCGTAAGGCGAATATAACTGAAAAACCGACTTGTCAAAACAAGTCGGTTTTTCTGGCCC
>CAYLXT010000171.1:0-2100 GCA_964387615.1 uncultured Ruminococcus sp. | reverse complement strand
CGGATGCTTTTCTTAAGCAAGACGACATTACACTAATTGAGAAAAAAGATTATATTGCAAATCCCAAGCCCAACGGTTACCGCAGTTTGCACTTAATTGTTGAAATTCCTATTTTTCTTCATGATGAGAAAAGACCGATGAAGGTGGAAGTGCAGTTCCGCACTATCTCGATGGACTGGTGGGCAAGCCTCGAGCATAAGATCCGTTATAAAAAAGACGTAAAGGTTTCAACAGAAATTACCGAAGAATTGCGTGAATGTGCTGAATCAGCGGCAATGCTTGATAACAAAATGGAGCAGATACAAAAGAAAATCGGAAAAATCAGATAGGAACTATTTTTATGTTAAAAACAAGAATTATCACGGGTGCAGGAATAACTGTTGTTCTGGCACTCGTTATGCTGTTTTCTCACATACCGTGGGTGTTGAGTTTGACAGTTGCCGCCCTTAGTGTGCGGGCAATTTATGAGTTTTACAGAGCGACCAAGCTAAAGGATAACAAGGTGGCTTACTATATCAGTTGCGCGGTTGCCGTTTTGTTGTCGGCTGTTACTATTCCGCATTTTGAATATATCGTTGTTCTGTTCTTTATTGCGGCAATTTCATTGTTTGCTTATCTGATGCTGAATGTTCGCACCTTAAAAGAAGTAAAAGCGTGGCTTAGCGTATGTATTGCAGCTATGATAGTCGTCTTTTTTAAGTGTATGTCAGGTGTTCGGGCAATGGATGGCGGCATCTATCTTTTGGGAATGACGATATTGGTGCCGGTTATAACGGATATAGCCGCCTATTTTGTCGGCAGAGGTTGTGGCAAGCATAAGTTGGCACCTGTTATAAGCCCAAAGAAAACCGTTGAAGGCAGTATCGGTGGAATGGTATATGCCGTTGCCATTCTTATGTTAGTAGCGTTTATACTGAATGTCACCAACGTTTTGCAGGTTAATTACACGGCTTTGATCATTTATTTGATATTAGCTTCAATCGTAGGTCAGTTTGGGGATTTGGCACTATCAAGTGTCAAACGAATTGTCGGCATTAAGGATTACGGCAATCTTCTTCCCGGACACGGCGGTATTCTTGATCGCTTCGACAGTCTGCTTTTTGTATTGCCGTTTACATACTTGTTTTTCAATTTGGTGGGAAATATAATTGTTTAAAGGAAGTGCTTTGAATTGAAAAAATCCACAAAAAATATTTTAATCGGTGTAGGGATTGCAACTGCAGGTGCGACAGCCTTTGGTTTAATTCATCACTATACGACTAAGTATCTGATGAAGCTCGCTATTGACCGTGAAGGTCCCAAAAGCGCGGCAAAAGATAAAGAAAAACTAATGGCATCCTGTGACCTTTCAGAAACGGTTGCATCTATTATGGAAGCCGCAAAGGTGCTCGAAGAAACCGAGCATGAACAAATCGAAATCACTGCTCAGGATGGCACTACGCTTATCGGTCATTGGTTCTGTCCCGAAAATGCCAAAAGAATTATTGTGGCAATGCACGGCTGGCGTTCTACTTGGTCGCAGGATTTCGGCGCCATTGCTCCGTTTTGGTTTGATAACGATTGCGCGGTTCTTTTTGCCGAGCAACGTGGCCAGGGCAACAGTGGCGGTGAATATATGGGCTTCGGTCTATTAGAACGGTACGACTGCTTTGATTGGATACATTGGGTAAATGAGCGTATCGATGCAAAATTGCCGATCTATCTCGGTGGTGTGTCGATGGGAGCAACAACGATCTTAATGACAGCAGGATTAGAACTTTCCGAAAATGTGAAAGGCATCGTTGCTGATTGTGCCTTTACCTCTCCGCACACTATCTGGAAACACGTGGTTGAAAATAATTTCAAGCTGCCGTTTGGCTTATATAGCCGTGCCGCAAGGAATATTTGCGAAAAACGAATTCAAATGTCCTCTGATTCTTATTCCACTGTCGAAGCCTTGAGTAACTGCAAAGTTCCTGTTTTGTTCATTCACGGCACAGACGATAACTTCGTGCCGATTGAAATGACCTATGAGAATTATAAGGCTTGTGTTTCCAAAAAGCGTTTGTTCGTTGTCCCCGGTGCCGAGCACGGTATGAGTTATATTGTGGATAAAGACGG
>CAYLXT010000170.1:0-2122 GCA_964387615.1 uncultured Ruminococcus sp. | reverse complement strand
GTTATAATCTTTAGTAGCCTGTATATTTGGTCGTGCGAATGGGCGGGTCCTATACGACGGAGGGCTGTGAACCATGTCAGGCGGGGAACCGAGCAGCATTAAGCAGTTTTTTCCGTGCGAATAGTCAATCGGTTCATTCGTACGACCAAGCATACAGGTTTTATTTATGTAAAAACCAAACCAACGGGGTGAGATTTATGGCATATCAGGCATTATACCGCAAATACCGTCCTGCTACCTTCAGTGACGTTGTAGGTCAGGAGCATATTACAAAAACGCTTAAAAATGAATTGGATTGCGGCAAAATTGTGCACGCATATCTTTTTACCGGCACACGCGGTACTGGTAAAACCACCTGCGCAAAAATTCTTGCCAAGGCTGTAAACTGCCTAAACCCCATAAACGGTGACCCTTGTGGCGAATGCGAAATCTGCCGTATGGTAGCCGCTGACGAAGCCACCGATATTGTAGAAATGGATGCCGCTTCAAATAATGGCGTAGACGATATACGAGAGCTGCGCGAGCAGGTGAATTTCTCCCCCGCCGCTTGCAAATACCGTGTATATATCATAGACGAGGTTCATATGCTTTCAGGCGCCGCATTTAACGCACTGCTTAAAACGCTTGAAGAACCGCCCGAACACGTTGTGTTTATACTTGCTACTACCGAGGTTCACAAGCTACCCGCGACTATTCTTTCGCGTTGTCAGCGTTTTGACTTCCGCCGGATTGACAGTAGCGAAATTGTAGGCCGCTTAAAATACGTTGCTGGCAACGAAGGTTTAAATCTCACTGATGATGCCGCTACACTTATTGCCTCTGCCGCTGATGGCGGTATGCGTGACGCGCTTTCAATACTTGACCTTTGCGCTTCGCACAATACCGATATTACGGAAGAAACCGTTGCAAATGTTTGCTCTATGGCCGGGGGCGATTATCTTATAAATATGGCCGACCTTATCAAGTCGCACTCTACCGAACAGGCGCTCACCCTTATTGATGAATTGCACAATTCATCGGTTGATATGTTAAGACTTCTCGCAGAACTGACCCAGCATTTCCGCGACCTTATGATAGTTAAGGTGGTAAAGGGCGAAAAAAAGCCTATCGTTTGCTCAAGCAGTAAGATGAAGGCTCTTGAACTTCAGGCACAAAGTTTTGATATAAAAGAAATTATGTCTATTTTATCGGTTTTGCAGTCCAGTGCTACCGCTATGCAAAACGGTAACCGCCGCTGCGAGATGGAAATGGCAATAATCCGCCTTTGTAACCCCGAAATCAGACAGGACCTTGCTTCGCTTGAACAGCGCATAGCAAAGCTTGAAAGCAATCCTACAGTAGTAGTTACAAAAGGCGAGCCGACAAAAACTATTGAAACCACAAAACAAGAAGCGGAGGAAGAAATTCCACTTCCCGAATATAACGAGGCGCCCGCCGAAGCGGTTACCGATGATATTCCGTCACCTGCCGATATTGTGCCTTCTGATACAAATGATGGAGTCACCCCCGTTACAAAGTGGGGCGAGATAATCGGAGTGCTTCGCAGTACCTGCCCGATAATCGCGGGTGTTCTGCAGGATTCATCCGCATATATTGATGGTGACAGACTACTTATTGATGCACCAAACTCACAATTCCGTACGCTTGTAAACGGCAGCAACTCGGTTTACCGTGACAACATACGCAAGGCGGCAGAAAGTGTGCTTGGTCGCGTTTATAAATTAGGTCCCTACCACGTAAAGCCTGCAAAAAGCGAAGATGTCGACCCACTTCAAAGCTTTGCGGCTAAACTTAAACAATTAGAAAACAATTAAGGAGAATATAAAAATGAAAGTACGTATCCCAAATTCGGGTGGCCCCGGCAATATGAACCAGATGCTTAAGCAAGCGCAAAAAATGCAGGAGGATATGGCAACACTGCAGACCGACCTTGAAGCGCGCGAATATACCGCAACCTCGGGCGGTGGTGCTGTAAGCGTTACTGTTGACGGCAAGCATCTTATTAAATCAATCAAAATTAATCCCGACATTATTGACCCCGATGATGCCGAAATGATTGAAGACCTCGTTACCGTTGCTGTAAATGAAGCTATTAACAACGCTATCAAAACCGCAGAGGAAG
>CAYLXT010000169.1:0-2140 GCA_964387615.1 uncultured Ruminococcus sp. | reverse complement strand
ATTGTGTTGGTTCTGTGCGGCGTATTGGGTTTTTTGCTATATAAAAACGGCGGAAGACTATCTGCAAAAGAGTTAAATGTAAAAACACTTGAAGCGCCCGAATATGTTGACCGGCAGCTAATAAATCTTGGTTTTGCAAGAACGGGTGTTAAGCTTGTGGAAATCAACAACATTGTCATTCACTATGTTGGCAATCCTGATACCTCTGCGCAAAACAACCGCGATTATTTTAACAAGGCGGATACTACCGTGTGTTCGCATTTTGTAATAGGTCTTGACGGTGAAATTATACAGTGTGTGCCGCTCGATGAAAAATCAAATGCCAGCAATAATCGCAATCTTGATACAATTTCTATAGAGGTTTGCCATCCTGACAGTAGCGGTAAATTTAACGATGCTACATACGATTCACTTGTTAAACTGACTGCGTGGCTGTGTGATAATTCAGGACTAAAAGCCAAGGATGTAATAAGACATTATGATATTACAGGTAAGGAATGCCCAAAATATTTTGTGGATAATGAATCAGAGTGGCAAAAGTTCTTGGAGAGGGTAAAATTAGAACTTAAAAAATACTGAAATAGGAAAATTTATTGTTACTCTTTACGCATAAAACCGATAGTCTTAGTTAGTAAGACTATCGGTTTTATTTATTCTTTCTTTTGTGAGAAAAGCCATTCCCAAGTTTCTTCATCTTTATATGACGGAGTCCAAACATCGTGGTCAACATTTTCGTAAAGCTTAAGTATTGCTTTTGTACCGCCTGCGTTTACGATTGCGTCATACATTTCAATAGAGCTGTTAACCGAAACCGTGCCGTCGTCTGTACCGTGAATAATTCTTATGGGAATATCAAGCAGCTGAGGTGCGCTATCAGGTATCCACCATCTGCAAAGTGGCATTGCCGCGGCAAAAACATCATTATATCTTGTAGCTACCTGCCAGGTGCCATATCCGCCCATAGAAAGACCTGTAACATAATATCCTGTGATGTGGTTGAGCTTGTTATAACGCTTGAAGTATTTTCGGGAAGAGAGCTTTGTGTATAAGTGCTTTGGGTGTTGCTGCTTGTTGTAACATCAGAAGTAGTGGTTTCTTGACGGGGATTTTCCGTGTGAGCTTCTGAACTGTTGTTATCTTCGGTCGACGGAGTGTTAACAATTGTTTCGGTTGTTTTAACATTTACAAGCTCAATACTGTAAATACGACTAAACTTGCTGGGATATGACTCTAAAATTAATCCGTCAGAAGTGATTTTTAATAAAATATTTTCTTTAATATCTTCTGTTGAAATATTTTTTCCATATTTTTGGATAGAGTTCATAGATATAATTGTATCTTTGATCGAATTTTTGTCATTAGACAATTCCTTAATCCAAATCCAGTCGTTTTCTATCTTCTCAACCGAAACTGTCACAGATATTGCACCATAACCCTCGTTCTTTAAATCATCTTTACGGGTTTCTAATATTGTTTGAACGCTTGAGAAATTATTCGGAGGTAAAACCAATTCGGTTTTATTGTAGGGTTTATCGCTATCTTCAAATAGATTCCAAAAAATAATCTTATATGTAATTGAGTTGAGGGATGTGGCTGTTCCTTCAAGAAGGGTTTCATTTTTAGGAATAGGTGTAAATAAAATCAATACTAAAACAAAAATAGGTATTATGATTATTAAAACTTTTTTTGATTTTGCCATATTAACACCACCACTATTTTTTTATTTACATTATATATAGTTTATAATCAATAGTCAACAATAATTTTACGCTTTAAAGTGTTGATTTTTGTTTTGAAATGTGATATTATTACAAAATAGTATTATTTTGGAGGTTTAATATGGATTCAAAAACCATTCAGATACTGATTGCAATGATAATCTATATGTCGGCAGTTATTGTGATCGGTATTTTGTTTGCAAAACGCGCAAATAAAAGTTCGGAAAACTACTTTTTGGGCGGACGATCGTTAGGTCCTTGGGTTACGGCAATGAGTGCCGAGGCTTCGGATATGAGCGGATGGCTACTTATGGGCTTGCCGGGTGTGGCATATTGGTGCGGACTTGCAGATGCCGCTTGGACGGCTATCGGTCTTGCAATAGGTACATATCTTAATTGGCTTATCGTTTCAAAACGGCTTC
>CAYLXT010000168.1:0-2149 GCA_964387615.1 uncultured Ruminococcus sp. | reverse complement strand
CCAAATCTACGATTTCGTTTGTTAAATTCGTAAATGGCTTTTTCTAAATTTTTAGGTTTAAAGTCAGGCCACAGTATGTCAGAAAACCAATATTCTGCATAGGCCGACTGCCATATAAGATAGTTAGAAAGTCGGTATTCGCCACTGGGTCTTATAATAAAGTCGGGATCAGGCTGACCTGCGGTGTAAAGACTGTCAGAAATGGTTTGCTCGGTTATATCTTTTGCATCGATACCACTGTTTAATATATTTTTTACAGCATGAACTATTTCATCGCGACCGCCGTAGTTTATAGCTATATTAAGGTGCAGTCCCGTAGCATCCGCCGATGCGTCCTCAGACTCTTTCATAAGACGTTGAATGTCGGCATCCAGCACGCTGCGGTCACCGATAAACTGCACTTGAATATTTTCGTCCTTAAAATTTTTAGCATCCTCAAGATATTCCTTAAAGATTTTCATTATGTTGTCAACCTCTTCTTTAGGTCTTTTCCAATTCTCAGTAGAAAAGGCGTAAACAGTCAGATATTTAAGTCCTATTTTGTTGCAGTAGCGAGCAATATCCTTAAAATTTTTACTGCCCGCCGCATGACCCGCAGTACGAGGCAGTGAACGTTTCTTTGCCCAACGACCGTTACCGTCCATAATAATGGCAATGTGTGTGGGCAACACTCGTTCGACAGTTTGTTTTTTCTTAAAAATAGGCATTCTAAAAACCTCTTTTAGCGACAATTAGAGCGGATTTAAAAATCCGCTCCGCATTTTATATTTCCATTATCTCTTTTTCTTTAATGCTTTGAAGCTCGTCAATTTCTTTACAGAACTTGTCGGTAAGATTTTGAATCTTTTTCTCTCCGTTTGATTCATCATCTTCTGTAATAGCATTAGCCTTTTTAAGACCCTTTAATTTATCAAGAGCATCGCGACGCTGATTACGAACAGCAACCTTTGAGTCCTCGGCCTTTTTGCGAATATCTTTTACAATATCCTTACGACGTTCCTCGGTAAGAGGTGGAAAGTTAAGGCGAATGCTTGTGCCGTCATTTTGGGGATTGATGCCAATTTCAGAAGTAAGAATGGCCTTTTCAATATCTTTAAGGGTTGATTTATCCCAAGGCGCGATAAGCAATGTGCGAGCCTCAGGCACGGAAACCGCCGCCATCTGCTGAACAGGTGTAGGCACACCGTAATAATCAACCATAACTCTGTCAAGAACCGCTGCATTTGCGCGACCTGCGCGAACAGATTTGTATTCACGCTCAAGCGCGTCAATAGATTTTCTCATTTTTTCTTCGGTATTTTTAATTAGTTCGTTCATAAGTTTCTCCTTAAAAAGTTTATTTTACTAATGTGCCGATTGTTTTTCCGCATACGGCATCAACAATATTGTGAGGGTCGTTAAGGTTAAATACAAGTATATCTATACCGTTATCCATACAAAGTGATGCGGCGGTAGAGTCCATAACGTGTAGCTCTTGCGCCAAAACATCGTGATGGGTAAGGGTATCGTACTTTTTCGCATTTGGGTTGGTCTTAGGATCGCTGTCGTAAACACCGTCAACATTGGTTGCCTTAAATATTACGTCTGCGCCGATTTCTGCGCCGCGCAAAGCCGCCGCTGTATCGGTAGAAAAGAACGGATTGCCCGTGCCGCAACCAAAAATTACTACCCTGCCCTTTTCAAGATGGCGAACCGCTTTGTTGCGGATATAAGGCTCTGCAACCTGACGCATTTCAATTGCGGTCTGAACGCGTGTTGTAACGCCTAACTGCTCAAGCGTATCGCAGAGAGCAAGTGAATTTATTGTAGTAGCAAGCATACCCATATGGTCGGCGCGTGTTCTGTCCATTTTGCCGCTGCTGCGACCGCGCCAGAAGTTACCGCCGCCTACAACAATGGCTATTTCAACACCCAAGTCAACACATTCTTTAATGCTTTGACACACCTCTTCAACCTTTGAAAAGTCAATGCCTGTGCCTTTTTCGCCTGCTAATACCTCGCCGCTGAGCTTAAGCAATATGCGCTTATAAACGGGTTTCATACATAACTCCCCCAATAGTATATATTACATTTAATATTATTTTACAATATCAAGGTATTAAAGTCAATTGAAAAATAAAAAGTTTACAAAAAGCTAAATTCGCTATTG
>CAYLXT010000167.1:680-2157 GCA_964387615.1 uncultured Ruminococcus sp. | reverse complement strand
TATAGCATATGCGTTTAGTTTTGTCAGCATTCAATTTTGAAAAACAAAACGCAACGAACACAAAATAGGTTGCTGCGCCGGTTGCGCACAATGCAACCCCGTGAAAGATTTCTCTTTCAATTACAATATATACTATAATTTTGATTTTGTCAACACCAAACACGAAAAAAACTTTCGTGTTTTTGTCCCGTTTATTGTACACCATTGCATTTATAATATAAATTGGAGGTGAGTCACTTGAATGTACTAAAACTTTACAACATCGCAGAAAAACACGACATCATAGTGAACACCCGAGATATTCCGCCGCCGTCAATGGCAATATCAGTGTGCGGCATCAGAGCCATTGCGCTTCGTCAGGATCTCTCCAACATCGAGGAGCGCGTCTGCCTTGCGCACGAACTCGGACACCATATAAAAGGTGCACTTTACAACAAGGAAACGCCGTGCTTCACAAGAGGGCAGTGCGAGCATAAAGCGGATAAATGGGCTGTACACAAGCTCATTCCCGTGCGCTCGCTCTATGCTGCCTTTCGCAAAGGTTATGTTGAAGTCTGGCAACTCGCAGAATACTTCGATGTAACAGAAGACTTCATATTAAAAACAATAGAGATATACAAGCAGGAAGGAAAATTGCCTGCATAAAGGAGTATGTATGCTTGGCGATAAAAAGATACGCTATAAACGGTGCGAAGCTATAACTACAAAAACTAAAATTATTTGCATTTGCATAGTATGCATTTTGCTATTGATTGTTCAATTATGCGCCTTTACACCATATGTTAGATACAAAACTTACATATCAAGTCAAAATGTACCTCATTCCGTGGTTATTGACCGAGGATACAAAGCGATCGATGAGATAGGATATGAACCATTATCTTATGGAAAAACATTTGGAACTGAAGACATAGACTATTTACATGCATTTGTTCAATATGGGTTAACGATAGGCGTGTCTGTATTCATTTGTATATGGTTATATAAAAAAGATAAGTCATCTCCTAAAGAGATTATGTCTAAAAGCGAATTGACGAAAAGAATTGAACATCTTGAAAAAGAAAATCAAATGTTAAAGTCATTTATTTGCAAAAATCCAACTGAAATAACCCCACCTACACTTGACAAGGAAGCTTTTACATTCGCAGATAGCGAAACACAAGAAGCAATGATGAGCGAATACAATGCTCAAATGATATCGTATGCACGTCAACAATTTATAAGAGAATATGTATCAGCTCATCTTAAAATATAAGAAAATTATAATTAAAAAGGAAAATCAAAGATGACCGATTTTTTAATCCATATGCTTATAAATGCAATGTTATTGTTTTTCGCTTTAGTGGGGATAGAGTACGCAAACGGCAAATCAAAACGAATTCGCACATTCCTAATTTGTTCAATTGTTATTGCATTAAGCGCTTTTTTCGCATGGGTTATAACAGTTAATGAAAATAAAATCCCAGTCGAAGAAGTT
>CAYLXT010000167.1:0-670 GCA_964387615.1 uncultured Ruminococcus sp. | reverse complement strand
AACAACATATTCCGTGGAACGAATTGACTTTTCCGGAATGGCTCGATATTAAAGCATCGGAATAACAAAAAACACAATTATTTCCGCAATAATTACACCTATACTTATAATCTTTTCAGAAAGGAGCTTACTATGCCACGCAAAAAAGCCACTAAACGAGCCGATGGCAGATATGTTTCAACACTTGTAGTCGGCACCGATGCAAACGGCAAGCTTGAGCGCAAATACTTCTACTCAAGCATATCACAAACCGATGCAAATAATAAGCGTGATGCATGGAAAGCTGAGCAAACCGCAAAAGGGATCCTCGGCACAACTCCCGGAGAAGCAAAAAAGGTAAAACTTGAAACATGGGCAAGAAAATGGCTTGAAACGAAATCAGGCAAGGTAAAAGAGTCCACTTTCGATACATCATACCGCCGCCCAACCGAAAGATATATTATACCTGCGCTCGGTAATCGTTACCTTGCCGACATTAAACCTATCGAAATAGATGCTTTTCTCACCAAACTCGGTGCTGATTACTCTTTGACCGTCTTACAAAAAACAAAGATATGTCTCTCCGCTATATACGAAAGCGCAATCGACAACAATATATGCTTCAAAAATCCTTGCAAAAATGTTGTTATAAAAAGCAAAAAGGAAAAAGAAGATAAGCGTACCTACACCG
>CAYLXT010000166.1:0-2179 GCA_964387615.1 uncultured Ruminococcus sp. | reverse complement strand
AGCGCAACGCGCGGGTCCCCTCTCAGCCGAAGTTTCATTCAGCTCCCTGTTTTATGTAATTGTAAGCTTACGAGTAATATTATAGCGCAATTTTTTATAAAGTCAATATTTTTGTTAATTCAATTAAAATTTACTGTTATACTATAAAAAACTTTCACGAGGTGATAAATGTGACAGAACACGAATCTATGAAACCATTAAACCATATTGGTACTGAACAAATTATTACTGAGCGTTTAAATTTAAGAAGGTTTACAGTTGACGATTGCAAAGATATGTTTGTATTTGTGAGCAATCCAGAAGTAGTTAAATATCTTTCATATATGCCGCACGAATCACTTGAGCACACCAAAGTAATACTTGAACGTTGGGTAAATGCTTATAAATCAAACGAAGTCTATAACTGGGCTATTGAATATAACAATAAACTTGTCGGTAGTATTAGTGTAGTTGAAATCGACAATCGTTGCTTCAGTTGCCATTTGGGTTGGCAGTTAGATATTCCATATTGGAATCAAGGCATTATGACCGAAGCCGCAAAGGCAGTAGTTGATTATCTTTTTAATAAAGTAGGCTTTGACCGTATCTCATCAGGTTGTGACGAAAGAAACGTCGGATCGTACAGAGTTATGGAAAAGATAGGTATGAAGCACGAAGGCACCCTCCGCCGATTCTATCACCAAAAAGACGGAAGTATCGGGGACAAAAGAATATATGCGATTTTGAGAGAAGAATGGCAAAACAGATAAAAGCAAAACCACCCTGTTGGGTGGTTTTTGAGTGTTTAAAGTTTACAAAAGGGGTTGTCATTTTTTATATTCGTTTTCAATTAACAATATTTCATCTTTAAAAGATTCTGCTATTTTTTCATAATAATCATACCAAGATTGAGAAGATGTGTTTTTGCCTTCTGTTTCACTTTTAATTCTATTCCAATCTGCAGTAGTATAAATATCACATTTAATTCTAAATATTCTTCTCTTATATTCTAACTCATTATAGGCTCTATTGTCATTGTGTTTATTATATAAAATAGCCAGTTTTACTATTTCAGCAGACAAATCAATTAATTCTTTGTCATAATTAAAATGTCTATGTAAAATCATTGATATGGTTTCAGCAGCAGTATAAGCCTCATACAACATCTCGCTATTACGATAATTCAAATCTAACAATTCGGGTGCAGAATTAGCCATTAATTTTTGACCACACTCTTTTAATTGCTCACAACGTTTCATTCGATAATTGGTAGCAACAGAAATAATGTTTTTTTCCGTGCTGCAATTTTTTCGTTTGATATGATGTAACCAAACCCAAACTTAACGTAATTAATATAGTAATTCCTTGAAGGATATAACCAAAATATTCAGAAAACATAATTTTCTCCTTTGTTTTAAATTAATCAGTATTTTCAACTATTAGAACTCTTCCTATTATTTTCTTGTTACCATTTTCGACAACAATTGCACCTTCACCCTTATAAGTAGCGTAAACTGATTTTTTGTGTTTGCTCAAAACCTTATTGATTGACTCCGTTTGCTCTTCTGTATTTTCATAATGGACTTGCAAATAAAAATCCTTTAACCACGGTATACCTTTATAATAATTAAAAGTTGGATAATCTGCATCGGGTGATAAAAAATATTCTTCAAACTGTATTATTGCACCCGCACTATAGCCAATAACCACTTTATTATGCTGTATTAATACATCTATCAAATCAAACTCTTTTAATCTATCCATCATTCTATTAGGTAATCCACCTAAGAAGTATATAATATCAGCATTTTGAATTTTATCCTTTGCGGTTTGTTTTGTATCTTGAAAATAATTTAAAAAAGTTATATATTCCTCTTTGATACCATAAGAACACAAAGATCCAACAATCCCATCATAAAACTTACCTTGTTCTTTACCGTAAAGCAATTGCCAATCAGAATTATTTTTAACTCTAGTATCACGGAACGAAAATGCTACAACGGCAACTTTGTATTCAGGTTTTAAATATTCTTTTAGTTCATCGTACAGCCAATCGGCATCTAAATTGTAACTTTCTAATAAGATATTTACCATTGCTAGTTTCCTCCCAACTAATTCATGTTTTCCTTTGCTGTTCGGCAGGAGGCAATCAACATAACGCGAATTGTTGTACACTTGTTATCTAAATCTTTATATGTTA
>CAYLXT010000165.1:0-2179 GCA_964387615.1 uncultured Ruminococcus sp. | reverse complement strand
GGTGACACCTAAATCCTCTATTTCACCAAAACAAACCTTATCAATATATGGCTTTCCTTCTCTTTTTTTACTTGACAAAATTGTAGCGCCTGAGCCTGTAACCGTCCACTGTGCTGTCTGCGGTCGCACAGCGCCGTATTCAAGCGGAAAACGGTATTGTCGCTCGGCGGAGCAAAAGTGCGATGATGTAACTGCGGCAGCAATGTCAGCGGCGCCGCTATCAACCATTATCGACGCGAGCGATAATCCTAAAGTCATCGTAGAACACGCGCCATACAAACCGACAAGTGGTATTCCCTTTGCCCGTAAACCAAAATACGAACCAATACATTGATTTAACAGGTCACCCGCAAAAATCATCTTAATATCGTTTTCGTTTACATTTGCTTTTCGCATTGCCGTTTCAATAGCAATTTTTTGTAAAAGACTTTCCGCCTTTTCATAACTTTCTTCACCAAAGCGACTGTCATCATCGTGCGCGTCAAATTCGTGACCCAAAGGTCCCTCGTGTTCCTTTTTGCCCACAACCGAACCGTAACCTATTATATACGGTTTATTGTCTAAAACTATTGTTCGTTTACCAATTCTTTTCGCCATAACACTAACCTCACTTTTTATTAGTGTTTGCAAGCAAAATAAAAATATCCCGTAATGCTTACGGGATATTTCAGTTTAAGTTAAATATTTTATAAGTGTTTCAAAAAGTATTAAATGATGACGGTATATTTCGTCGTGGTCATATCCCCTACCGATTGAGTCGCCTATAAGTCCTTGGTTGCTTTCATAGGTAACGCACGGTTCGCCACAAAGTTGGGTAATTGCCGACGGCAGATTAAATGAGACAGGTGGATTTTTGCTTTCACCGTAGTCAGTGCTTTTATTAGCAACGTAATATTCCAGTCCCACCGCCTCGCAATTTGATTTTAGCAATTCATCAAGTCGTAAAACACGTTCTTTTATTTCAAGCGGTGCGTATGCAGGACCAAGTATACAGTTTTTTGTGTTGGTGCCACCGTGAAGCAATACCGTAAAGTCAGGTACGTATTGCTCACATACATCAAACAAAGCCTCATTCTCAGCGGCTTTTTTACCAAAAAAGTCATCGTGCATTAAATTAACACCGTCATCGTTAAAATAACCGCCCAAATAATCAACGTAATCTTTTATCGGGTGTTTTTGTTTGCATTCTGGCCAGCCGCAAAGTGTACCGTCCTTCCATGTGCCTTGATTGTAGTAGCGCAAATCTTTAAAGCTTTTACCAACAAAGCTGTCAAACGGTATATGCGAGCGACCATCGGGATTAAGGCACGGTATTATGAGCAGATTTATTTTTTCAAATTCAGCTTTTAAATCTGAAAAATCGGTACCTGCAAGGTCGTGTCCCGTTTCCATAATATTTATAAGGTTAAGCAGTGCCGCTGTACCCTCAAATTCTCCGCCGTGAATACAGCCGACAAGTAATAAGGTTGGTTTATAATTGGGTTGTGATTTATCGGCAAAACAATTCTTATCTTTACCGCCTAAAGCAGAGCTTAAATTTGCAGTACGGTTAAAAATGTTTTTCTTACCGTAGCTTACCATATAAACAGGTCTTTTACCTGCCGAAAGGCAAAGTTGCAATGCCTCACCTTTTTTAACCATTTTAATGGTATTTTCAATATCGGTAAGAGATGTTTTATAGTATTTAGGTATATTATTCATTTGTAGCACCAACTTTGTTTTTGCAAGATAATATAGCGCCTATTGTTATCATAATTGAACCAATTTTACGCAATATTCCACCTTTTGAAAAAACATAAACCCAAGGGGTATCAATCAAACCAAGTTTACTTAATATTAAATATTCAGGTACCGCAGTCAAAAACGGGTCGATTGAATGGTAAAGCAAATTTATAACACTTAGAATTGCAGCTATTATAAAAAATACTTTGTTATATTTATTTTTCAAATTTAATACCAATAAAAGTACCGGCAATAAACAAAAAACAACCGTCGAAGCACACGAAACAAAAATACTAAATAAAAAATATTTTGAATTTGTATTCCAAGGCGTCGAAGAATATAGATTAAAACAAATGTCAACAATGTATAAAATTATTCCTGAAAGCAACAATATATTCTTTACTTTTTTCATACTTTCATCCCCTTTGGTTAAATTATATCAAAAACAATCATTTTT
>CAYLXT010000164.1:0-2188 GCA_964387615.1 uncultured Ruminococcus sp. | reverse complement strand
TTTACCGTCATACCGCCTTTAAGCATCAGCGTGGCGGTTTTGATTTTAAGGGTCAAAAAGTATTTATGTACGCTCATACCGGCATATTTATCAAAAAGCCGTTTAAGGCTCGATACACTCATATTAAGGGATGATGCCAGTTCGTCTACCGAAAGCTGTTCGGCGACACGCTCGTTCATAATAACAAGTGCTTGTTTAAAAAGCTCGGTTTCGTGTGTTTTGGTTTTTGATAAGGTATTAGTGCCATCTGATAGTGACAGCACAATACGGCAGATATATGTTGATACCGTTTGCAAGAATATACTATCGTCAACAAAATACGGTAATATATCATAAGAGGTTCTTTTCGGCTCGCGTTCAGACAGTTTATCCGACTCATAATCATAAAACTCTATAAATGATTTCATAATACTGCGCCTGTATTTATCAAGGTGATATGCCTTACGCTCCATCTTTTTGCAAATATCGCCCGTCATAGAAAAAGAAAAAATAAGCAGCGTAGCGCCACTCTCACCCACAACGTTAAACTTGTGCAGTTCAAGTGGTTTATGAAAAATAATATCGCCGCTTTTAAAATTATGTACATTTTCATCGGCTGAAATTATAACCTCACCGTCAACAACATACACCACTTCCCAAAAATCGTGCATCTCGCCCAAAAAGTGATGACCCCTGTTATAATGCCGTTTAAAAAGGCTGTATAATCTTTCAATTTTTACCCGTTCTTTAACTTCGTAACTATTCCAAGCCATAATTTCCTCGTTCTTGAACCAAAATCATATATTTTTGGCTGATTTTATATTGATTTACGCTTTTAGACCGTATATACTGACACTATAAGATAAAACTTTATAAAAGTCAAGGAGAATTGTTATGAAAAAGCTAAAAGTCATACTTATAGGCGCCGGTAACCGTGGTGGTACATATACCAACTTTATGGCACAAATGCCTGAAAAATTTGAAGTTGTTGCCGTAGCAGAACCAAGAGACAGTCGCCGTGAACTCATTCAGCAAAGGCACAATATTCCTGACAATATGTGCTTTACCGACTACAAGCCTTTGCTTGCTCTTGGCAAAATTGCCGACGTTGCGCTTATTGCCACAATGGACCGCCAGCACTTTGAGCCTGCTATGGCAGCAATTGACCTTGGTTATGATTTGCTTCTCGAAAAGCCAATCACTCCTACCCCTGAAGAATGTATTGCGCTTACCAATCGCGCAAACGAAAAAGGTGTAAAGGTTGTTATCTGCACAGTTTTGCGTTACACCTTCTTGTTTGATAAACTTAAAGAAATTATCGACTCAGGTCGTATTGGCAAGGTTATGTCTATTAACCATGAAGAATGTGTAGAATTTGTTCACCAGTCACACAGCTTTGTTCGCGGTAACTGGCACAACAGTAAAGAAAGCTCATTTATGCTTCTTCAGAAATCTTGTCACGATATGGACATTTTACAGTGGCTCCTTGGTAAAAAATGTAAAAAGGTTCAGTCCTTTGGTTCACTTTCTTACTTCACACCCGAAAACGCTCCAGAAGGAGCACCGGAACGTTGTATCGAAGGTTGTCCCGTAGGTGAAACCTGCCCTTACAACGCTGTTAAACTTTATCTTGAAAATGACAGCAACTGGTTCCGTAGCGCTGCTACAAAGCTTGTTAAATCAAGCGATGAAGATGTTAAAAAATCACTTTTGGAATCAAATTACGGCAAGTGCGTATTCCACAGCAACAACGACGTTGTTGACCATCAGACAGTAAATATGCTCTTTGAAGATGACGTTACAGTAACATTTACAATGAACGCATTTAACTCTGGCGGTAGATTTATAAACATCTACGGTACAAAGGGTGAAATCCGCGCCGCTCTTAAGGGTGACTCTCCTATCAAGATTTACGACCCCGTTACCAAGCAAACCGAAGAAATCCCCTGCAATGCTACCGACGGTATCCTTGGCGGTCACGGTGGCGGTGACGCCGGTATCGTTGTAGCTCTCTACGATTATATGACAGGCAACTACACAGGTAACGCTGTGCCCACCATTGAAGAGTCTTGCTACAACCACCTTATTACCTTTGCGGCTGAACACGCACGCCTTACCGGTACAGTTGTTGACATAGATGAATACATAAATAACTTGAAATAATATAAGAAATATATTACAATACAGTTATGCTTTGGCTTAACTGTAT
>CAYLXT010000163.1:0-2191 GCA_964387615.1 uncultured Ruminococcus sp. | reverse complement strand
ATGTAGAAATGGCTAAAAAGAAAAAATGGTATCAAGCGGGTGAGTTTGAGGATGGATGGCAGCTTGGCGACGGCCTCAAAACACTAAAAAATGTTGTAAAGAAAAATATTGAAGCATTAAAAACGAGTGGTGATGATGAAAAGGTTTCGCAGGATAAAAAAGAAACACAGATTAAAAAAACAAATAATCCAAACGCGCATTTAACAAAGGTTGAAAACGGAAGGCTAAAAATTGATCCGGCGGTGAGGTTATACGGATTTGAAAATGAGGTTGAGAGGCAGAATTTTGTTAACAAAACGCCAAAGTCGGATTCTCGGATAAATAATATCACAACTTTAGACAATAAAGTAACTGATGCATTAGTCAATAGTGCAAAAAGGAAATCTTCTGTCGGTGAGAAGTTAACAGTAGCGGAATATGGTGCTGTTAAATCAACGGGTACAATTCTTCCTGCGATGCCAAAAAATAAATCCGAAGCATATAATTTATTCAAGACGGAACAACTAAAAAGCAAAGCTCAAAAATACACTTCATTAGCCTATAACGATGACTATACAAGCTCAGTAAATAAAGCAAAAAATATCGATATAGATAATTCTAATATAACTGACAAGGGTGTATATAAAAAAATAAAATCTAACAAAGATATTTATCAATATATGACCGATGAGGAGAAAGATAGATATTATTATCTAGTGAATAAAGAAGATAACGCTGAAATAAGAAACTATATTTTATATATTGAACCTTTTCTTGAAACAAGAAAGGCAGAAAATATTGCAGAAAAGACAGAATTTGTCAAGGTTGACAGTTTGGGAGACGTTGTAAAAAATATAAGAAACTTTCAAAAAAGGAATGCGTATACGGCGGTTTCGGGATTCAGCGGTACAATGACGAATATGGTGCGCGCTGCTGTAACAGGCGCATGGGATAATGGTTTAATAAATTCAGGCGATCCGCTTATGAATATATTAGATGCGACATATCAGGAAAAATTATATTCAAGTATTAGTGAGCGTGCATACGATGAGAATCTGGTATACGGTTTGTGGTTAGACGTTGTTAACAGTACTGCAGCGCAAATACCCGAAATAGCAATGGGTGCTGCGGGTGGTCAAGGCTTATATATATCAGGCTCATTTACTAAATCGCTTGGTGCTAACACAACGCAAGCGATTCAAAGCGGTTATGACTATGACAAAGGTTTGTGGCATAGCGTTGTAGAGACAGGCCTTGAAGTATTGCCGGATATGTTGACGGGCACGGGTATAACATCGTTATTTGGTGATGATTTAGGTGATTATGCAACAAAGGCGGTAAAGTGGTGTGAAGATGTTTTTGATGACCCTAAAGTAGCAAAAACAATTTCAAAGGCAGTAATTACAACAGGAGATAGTGTTGCTGAAGGAGGTCAGAATTTTGCTCAAGCTTTGTTAGAACCAACGATACGCAACATTATTTACGGTGAATCAAATAAAACTGACGAGCAGACATTTAAGGAAGCATTAAAGGGATTTGTTATAGGATTTGCAAGCAGTATGCCTATGACGGCTATAAGTGTTAATAGTAAATATGATAATGCAATGTTAAAAAACATAGGAAATGCTTTAATAGATAATTCTGCAATTGAATCGGTTATAGAACTTGCAAAATATACAGAGACGTACACCGACGAATACAGCGAAATAGCAAGCGCGTATTACATAGGAAATGAAAAGAGTATAGATGCTATAACTTTAGGTAAACTATATGTTGACGCGGCAAGTGAATTTGTAAATCCAAGCGAAAACAGGCTGCGTAATATAAGTAGGAATGCAGTAAGCAATACAATTAAAAAAGCAAAAGAATATGAAAAGGGTAACGTCTCACAGGGTTTAGACACTGTGAGACGTTTTATAAAAGATAGAGCAATTGAGCTTGGTGCAGATGATTTAACAGCAAATGAAATTGCAGAGAATATAGTGGGCAAAAAGGCAGTTAGCGATGAGATAGTCAATAGTGATACAGCGCAACGAATTATTTTGGAATTGCAGGAGAAAGAAAATAAGCAAGCTGATTGGGTAAAAAGAGTTAATTCAGTTTTGCAGGCGGTCAGGAAAAACGCAGAGCAACGAGATAATGGTTTTGAAAACAGTGATTTTGTAAAACAGAAAACGCGGCAGAGCATAAATGAAACGGAGTTTATAAATGG
>CAYLXT010000162.1:0-2228 GCA_964387615.1 uncultured Ruminococcus sp. | reverse complement strand
AAATGTAGCAGCTTATATTCTTCACCTTTTGTAAGTGTCATAATCTCACCGTCCTGAGCCAAAGCATTCAAATCCGAATCAGATTTTGAGATAAGGATTTCACGCTGTGACTTTGTTAAAATGCTCGCAAATCCGTCAGGATTTGTTGCGTTTTGTGCCTCGCCCCACCGCAAAATTCTTTAATCACAAAATTCTGTGACCTAAAAGGTGCGGTTTTATGAGTAGATTTTGGTGATGCGAAGCGCGTAAGGCTGTCGCCTATGCGCGACAAAGAGCCAAAAGATGCCTTAAAACCGCCCTTTTAGGCTGGTTCGGATTTAAATGATTTGGCTAAGCTCAAATAATTTAACATATATATCAGGCTTTTTCAAGAAAAATTTTGAATAAACCTATTCAATATAAAATTTATCCTCTTTCCACCTTGCAGGATTGCTATCTATGTATTGCCATATTTCGTTATAATCCGCTTCCCCACGAATTATGTGGTCGTGGAATGAGCGTTGCCAAAGAGTTATCCCGCTTTTATGTGTTGTAAAAGATTTGAAGTTTCCTATTATACTTTGTAGGGGAGGGTCTCCGTGCCCTCCCGTTTGGCGTTCAAGTTTTACTATCATATGTATATGGTTAGGCATTATCACATATTTGTCTACCGATACGCCGTCGTATTGTTCATTTATATACCCGATTGCATCATCAACTATTTTTCCAATGTTCAATAATCGTATTATCGGGAGGGCACAGAGACCCTCCCCTACAATATCACACAAAAGTTTCTGCTTATCCTTTGTGCATACGGTAATAAAATAATATCCGTCTTGACTGTAATCGTAATCTTTCAACCTTGTCGGTTTTCTTTGAGGTAATTCCATTTATATCACCTGATACATTTCACTAAGCTATAAACAATTACAATAATCCAAATCCTTTTAAATAAAGCAGATTTTGAATAATCCACTGACCCTTCCACCAATTTTTGCTTATTGCCCACTCATCTGGGTAATTTCCTCCCCAATTCCATCCTATATTCCAAGAACCGTCTGAAAGTTGCGTATCTATAATGTGCTGACATTCATAATCAGCAATCTCTTTATTCGCTGGATAATACTCACTTTGATTTGAAGTAATAAAACAAGAAGGTTGACACACGTAACCATTCCACTTTGACGTATCGGTTTCAATTAATTTATTTATAGATTTGTGCAGTTTTTCCTTTAGTTCATCAAAAGCGATATATTCTGTCGCCTTTGCTTTTTCAAATAATTCTGCCATTCGCATATAGCAAGTACAAGTATGCATATCTCTAATTTCATCTGGTAAAAGCGTAGCAATAGCCTCGTTAGCTATTCGCACACCAAGATTAAAAATATCACTTTCTTTATCTGAATATCGTACAATAAAGCCCGCTATTTGTGCAGTTCCATTATAATCGGTATGACAATTACTAACACTGTTGGTATGCCACCAAGGTGCATGAGGATAATCGTTATTACTTGGTACTGTTATTTCCCAAGTTTTACCATTGAAATGTGTACCACTTGCATACCACTTTAAAAGACCTTTGATAACTGGATGATTTGTGTCATAAAAATTAATTTCTCGTATTATTTCACTCGCAGTATTTGAATGTAAGGGTGTTGAGTTCGGGTTCCAACAATCTGCTTCTACCGCATGACCGAATCCACCATCTTCATTCTGATAATAAGACAGCACATTCATAACCGCTTCCTTACTGCCATTTTCAAAATGATACTGAAATCGAGCCAAATCAATTGGTCGCGCATTGCGGTACATAAATTCTTTCGCGTTTTCAAACACCTTATTCATACAAAAACTCCTTTACCGATATTAGCTCAAACCATTAAACTATCATATATTTTACATAAAATTATATCATACCTTTACTTGCTTGACAAGATATAAGAAAAAGAGAGATAGAAAACACTATCTCTCCCATAACGATATCAACTCGGCGCAGCCGAATATAACTGCGTAGCAATAGCACACGCATAAAGTGCGTATAAAACTACCCGAACAACCATAACGGTTGTTCGGGTAATATAACTTTTAATACATTCCGCCCTGTGCGGCTGCGGCTGCAGCGGCTGCTGCGTTTGCTGCGGCGGCATCCTCGGGCTTGTCGGCAACAAGGCTTTCGGTGGTAAGCACCATTGCGGCAACACTTGCTGCGTTTTCAAGCGCTGAACGTGTAACCTTTGTAGGATCAACAA
>CAYLXT010000161.1:0-2238 GCA_964387615.1 uncultured Ruminococcus sp. | reverse complement strand
TGTGTTTTATTTCTTTGTTTCTCCCTATTCGCAATCTCTTAACTTAATGACATTGCTCGTCAGAGGGAGCCTCTTTTGTATATCGTTGAACTAAAACATAAATTTAGGTTGTCATTGCGAGGAATAAAATGACGAAGCAATCCGTTCTCTCTTCAATAGAGCTGCGGATTGCCACGCCTTCGGCTCGCAATGACGAGCGATATAGAATATTCACAAAAGGCAAATTTGTTCTTTCACAGCCTTTTAGTTTATCTAAACTTTTCCATCGGTATATGATGCTCTTCATCTATAATTTTTACACCATTTTTGTAATCATACCCTAATTTTTTATAAAACTCACTTGCTGTAATAGAGGAGGGGATTTCAATTCTTTTAGCGCGTAAAAAGAATTCATCCTGCTCTAACGTTTCAACAATCTTTCTACCGATACCTTTGCCTTAACATTAGCAGGGTAGTCTTTAACATTTGTGGTACGCATAGTTTTGGCAATTAATGCCGATACTGCTTCGGCATCTTTTGTTTCAAATTTCCTTATTATAATATTTTGCATATAAGATGCCTCCTTTAAATATAATCAATTTTATTTTCCATTTCAAACTCCATAGAATTTGTATCCAATATATGAATACTGCAATTAGATACATTGAATGGTTGTGATTTATTGCTCCATTCAATGTTTTTAACTATATGATAGATAATATTTATTACTCCACCGTGTGTAACAACAAGTACATTACTATCCATATTTTGATAATTAAAAATAAAATTATCAAACCAGTTTTTTATGCGAAAATAAAAATCATTCGGACTTTCACCGTTTGGATAAGGTTCGTCCATCTCCAAAGTATAAAAAAACAATCCCGGATACCGTGATAGTGCCTCATCATTCAACATACCTGATAAATCGCCGTTGTTAATTTCTCTTATATTTGGATCTTTTATAATTGGTAATACCAATTCACTGGATATAAAATTGGCTGTTGTTATTGTTCGCGGTAAATCACTCGCGATTATATGAGAGATGTTGTAATTAGATTCATTTTCTTTAAGATGTTTAGCAAGCTTTTTGGCTTGGACTACACCTTCGGGAATTAAATCTAAATTACTCCACCCACCACGATATCTATCATCGTCTTTTCCGTGACGGATAAAAATTATTTTCATATCAATCTCACTAAATTAAATTTTAATTACTGGAATCGCAATTCTTGCTCCGATTTCTGGTTCGGCACCAAGGTTTAGCGATGGTGCGATATTACTTGCGGATTTATAACCATAATTTTCAAGTTTGTAATTATTTATTGCTTTAAATACTTGCTCAATATAAATGCAAAAATCATCGGGATTTTCATATGGTTCACTTTGAAAATAAAGCATGATGCATTCATCCAGTTCTGCAACATTGTAACCATCGGGTAATGGTTTTTCATAGTCAATTGGTACTTCAATACCTGCTGCGATTCTGCTAAATCCTTTTTCTTGTAGAAAGTCTGGTAAATTAATAAGTGCGGCTGTATCGTATTTCTCCGGTATGCTGTTGAGCAATCCTTCCCAATCACATCCAACTTCTTCACAGTATGAAAGATAATCGGTTGCTGATTTTGAAGTTTTATAAACGAGTTTTCTTGTTGGTCTGTTTACAGGCGTAACAGTACAAATTGAGATTGTGCTCATTGGTTGTCCTTCTTTCAAAATGTAATAATGATTTGCTGGGTATTGGGTAAATAGAGGAATAGCAATCTTACTATTTCGATACTTATTAGGAGAAATTGAAAAACGTTTTTTAAACGACCTTGTATAACCTTCGTGTGATTGAAAGTGACTATCAAAAGCGACATCAATTACAGAATTATTGGTATTAAGCAATTTTTTAGCACTATTGCTCAATATAACAGCATTTATATAATCATAAAGTGTTATTCCAAGATGCTTTTGAAATAGCCTATCAAGTTGGCGACGGGAATAACCAACTTTGTTACACACTTGCACTATATTGAAATCGTCGTTGTTATTATGAGTTTTAATATATTGTTGCGCTTTTACTATTACTCCTAAATCACTCATATTTCACCATAAAAATATTATAAGCTTCATTATTACTTTTTCTTGATAAATATAGACAAACACATATATAAATTTTAATCGTCCCTCAAACACTTTTCAGCATCAATTGCAAGCACCAGCATTAATGCGTTTAGCGCGTCTTGGGGGTCGTATACATTTATTGTATATGTATCG
>CAYLXT010000160.1:0-2239 GCA_964387615.1 uncultured Ruminococcus sp. | reverse complement strand
CTACCAAAAGGTAGCACATATTTAATTTTGAATTGAACCGCCGTGTGCCGAACGGTATGCACGGTGGTGTGAGAGGGTGATTAATTTCGCCCTACTCGATTGGAGAAAATCTCCTTAAATTAGTATGGATTGCTTCACCGAAACGTTGATAATGAACAATTTCTCTTTCACGGAGGAATTTAATCGGTTCGATAACGTCGGGGTCATCTGCAAGCTTAAGAATGTTGTCATAAGTTGCACGAGCTTTCTGCTCTGGTACGACTGCGTATTCTCAACAAAATCACAAAAAAATAAAAATGAATAAACCGTTGCAAAAACCCTTGAAAACCGCATTAAGACGCTATTTGAGCGTCTTTTTTTATACCCAAATTTGTGATTAAGGAGATGAAAAACAGTGAAAATACAAACAGATTATTTTTATGGCACGGAAGCCGAACAATTTGCCTTTTTTAAGATACCAAAATTGCTATTTTCTGCACCTGAATTTAAGGATGTTTCCATCGGTGCAAAATTGCTTTACGGACTTATGCTTGACAGAATGAGTTTGTCTGTAAAGAATGGTTGGTTTGATGAAGATGGCAGAGCTTATATTTATTTTACGATAAACGATATATCGGAGCAGCTTTCCTGCGGAAGTGAAAAAGCTAACAAAATGCTTTTTGAATTAGATGATGAAAAAGGCTGCGGACTCATTGAGCGTAAAAAGCAAGGTCAGGGCAAGCCAACAGTAATTTATTTAAAAAAGTTTATTACAGATGTATCCCGAAAAACAGAATTGCAGACTACGGAAAATCGAAATTCTGAAATGCCGGAAATCGAAAATCAAGACTGCGGAAATTCGACAAGTAATAAGACTTATATAAATAAAACAGATTTTAATAATACTGATATTAACATATCTTATCCTATCGGCAAGCCTGATGGGATGGATTGGATTGAAGAACATAATACATACGAAGAAATTATCAAAGAAAATATTGAGTATGACATTATGTGTGAACGCTTTTCAAAAGAGTGGCTTGATGAAATTGTAGCTATTATGGTTGATGTTGTATGCAGTAAAAATCCATATATCCGTATTAACAAGCAAGATGTACCGCACAAAGCGGTAAAGAGCAGATTTTTAAAAATAAATAGTATGCACATTGAATATATCAATTTTGCATTAAAAGAAAACACTTCTGATGTCCGTAATATACGGGCATTTTTAATTACAACAATATATCGTTCTTACGAAACCGCTGATAATTGGTATTCAGCAAAGGTCAAGCACGATATGGCACATAATGAAAGGTGGTAAAATTTATGACTAAAAAAATGACAGAAGAAATTAAATATTTGAATGTAAATGAATTAAAGCCTTTTGAGGAACATCCTTTTAAGGTGCGTATTGATGAGGAAATGGACGAGCTTGTGGAAAGCATTAGAGAGAATGGCGTTGTATCTCCTATAATTGCAAGACCGCATAAAGATGGCGGATATGAAATTATATCAGGGCATCGCAGAGCTAAAGCGTGTGAAATATTGCAGCTTGAACAAGCTCCCGTTATAGTTAAAAATATTGATGATGATACGGCGGTGATTTTAGTGGTAGATAGCAATTTGAACAGAGAAAATATATTACCGAGCGAGAAAGCGTTTGCATATCAAATGAAGCTTGAAGCAATTAAGAGAAAAGCCGGCAGACCGACAAAAGAAAGTATGCGTAACCTTGACGGAAAAGTTGTCAGTACAGTTGTTGATGAAAATTCCCGACAATTTGTCGGCAATTTAGAAAGTGCAGATATTGTCGGTAAAGATGCTGGAGAAAGTGGCAGACAAGTTCAGCGATATATTCGCTTGACAAATCTTATTGACCCGTTACTAACTATGGTTGACGAAAAACAAATTGCAATGACTGCTGCCGTAGAATTATCTTATCTTGGCTCAAAGGAACAAGCTCAGGTTATGGAGGTTATTGATGCCGAAGCTACTGCACCCTCTATCGCTCAGGCAACAAAGATACATAATTTCTCTAAAGAAGGAAAATTATCTCCTGCCGTTATAGAGTCAATTATGCAAGAGGAAAAAGCTCCAAAGCGTAAGGTTATAATCAGCGAAGATAAAATAAACCGATATTTTCCAAAGAATTATACCAAAGAGCAAATCGAAGAAACAGTTTTACGACTCATTCAGGGATGGTATAAAAAAAGACAACAATCACACGAAAGATAATTTTTTGATTATTTTCTATTATCAA
>CAYLXT010000159.1:0-2271 GCA_964387615.1 uncultured Ruminococcus sp. | reverse complement strand
TACTCTTGCAAAGGCAAGACGGTACACCATATCGGAATATCTTTTAAAAGCTTCGCTTGCCGTTATTTTGTATTCCATATTTTTCCCTCCTTAACTATAAAACTTCTTAAACACTCAAAAGGTTGCAAAACGCCCGAAAAAATTTTTTCGGGCGTTTATTTTAAATTATTATATTTTAAACAAAATATCGCCGTATGCAGGATAGGGCCAATATTCACGCGCAACTATTGTTTCGGCTTCATCTGCAACATTACGGATATTATCCATTATAAACAGAACCTCATCACAGTAAAGCCTTGCGCGGTCAAGTAAATCTGCGGTGGATTGCGACTTATCAACAGCAGCTTCAAGCTTCTTTACAAGACGGTTCAACTGCTCGTTAAAGGCTGAAAGCTTTTCTATAATCTGGGTTTCAGCATCGCAATTTATCTTTTCGCTGACATTGTGCTTTTTAATAACGGTGTCACAAAGCACCCCCTGATACGCACTTATGGCGGGTATAACATCACGCTTGACCATCTGTAGCAATGTAAGCGCCTCAATGTGTATTGTTTTGCTGTAATTTTCAAGGCTAATATCCGCGCGGCAATTTATTTCAGCCCCACTGTAAACCCCGTGGCGCTCAAACAGCTCAATATTTTCCTTTGTACACCAAAGCGGAAGCGCATCAACCGTACTGCGCAAATTGAGTAATCCGCGCTTTGCGGCCTCCTCTTCCCATGCCTTTGAATATCCGTCACCGTTAAATATAATGCGCTTGTGCTCTTTTATGGTAGTACGGATAAGTTCTAAAACGTCCTTGTTGAAGTTTTCAGAGCCTTCGAGTTTATCGGCAAAATCGCAAAAAACATCGGCAACTATTGTATTAAGTACAACGTTGGTTTCAGATATCGAAGATGACGAACCAAGCATACGAAATTCAAACTTATTGCCCGTAAACGCAAACGGAGAGGTTCGGTTGCGGTCGGTGTTATCCTTTCTTATGTACGGTATAACGTCGGTGCCAACCGTCATTTTAACCTTGTCGGAATCAATATGATGCTCACCATGCTCGAGCGACTCTAAAATCTCGTTAAGATCGTCGCCCAAATACATAGAAATTATCGCCGGTGGAGCCTCGGCACCACCGAGACGGTGGTCGTTGCCCGCAGATGCTACCGATATGCGAAGCAGATCCTGATGCTCGTCTACTGCGCGGATTACAGCGGCAAGGGTTAACAGGAACAACAAATTATCACTTGGGTTCTTGCCCGCCTTTAAAAAGTTAACGCCCGTATTGGTAGAAAGCGACCAGTTGTTGTGCTTGCCGCTACCGCTTACGCCCTTAAATGGTTTTTCGTGAAGAAGACATAAAAGACCGTGCTTTTCGGCAATTTTTTTCATAAGCTCCATTGTAAGCTGATTATGGTCAGCCGCAATGTTTGTTGTGGTAAAAATCGGAGCCAGCTCGTGCTGTGCGGGAGCCGCCTCGTTGTGCTCGGTTTTAGCAAACACGCCCAGCTTCCACAGCTCGTTATCAAGCTCGCGCATAAACTCTTTTACACGGGGTTTTATTACGCCAAAATAGTGGTCATACATCTCTTGACCCTTTGGCGGTGTAGCGCCCAAAAGTGTTCTGCCGCAAAAGATAAGGTCGGGACGGCATTTTGCCATTTCACTGTCAACCAAAAAATACTCCTGCTCGGGACCTACGGTGGTGTTTATACTCTTTACATCATCAAGACCAAAGAGTTTTGCAATGCGAAGCGCCTGTTTGCTTATCGCTTCCATAGAACGAAGAAGCGGTGTTTTTTGGTCAAGAGCCTCACCGTTATATGAGCAAAAGGCTGTAGGTATACAAAGGGTGTTATCCTTTACAAAAGCGTAAGAGCTTGGGTCCCACGCGGTATAGCCACGCGCTTCAAAGGTAGCGCGAAGTCCGCCTGACGGAAATGATGACGCGTCAGACTCGCCCTTAATAAGCTCTTTGCCCGAAAATTCCATTATGATATTGCCCTCACCGTCGGGAGCAATAAAACTGTCGTGTTTTTCAGCAGTGATGCCCGTCATCGGCTGGAACCAATGGGTATAGTGAGTGGCGCCCTTTTCTATAGCCCACTCTTTCATAGCGTTTGCCACAATATCGGCAATCTTGCGGTCAATACTCTTACCCTCGGATATTGCGGTTTTAAGCTCATTATATGCATTTTCGGGCAGACGCTCACGCATTACGGCGTCGCCGAAAACATTAAACCCGAAAAATTCATCCACTCTTTTCAAAGTGCTTCCTCC
>CAYLXT010000158.1:0-2291 GCA_964387615.1 uncultured Ruminococcus sp. | reverse complement strand
ATTCTTTACCAATAGTTGATGCTGATGGCAATCTTAAATACTTTGTTTTCAGAAAAGATTATGATGCCCATAAGGAGAACCCCAATGAATTGCTTGACAACGCTAAGCGATATGTTGTAGGCGCAGGTATCAATACCCGTGACTATGCCGAGCGCGTACCCGCCCTTGTTAATGCGGGCGCAGATGTGCTTTGTATTGATTCTTCAGAAGGCTTCAGCGAATGGCAAAAGCTTACAATTGCCTGGATTCGCGAGCGTTACGGCGATAGCGTTAAGGTGGGCGCAGGTAATGTTGTTGATGCCGAAGGCTTCCGCTTCCTTGCCGATTGCGGCGCAGACTTTATAAAGGTTGGTATCGGCGGCGGTTCAATCTGCATCACACGCGAAACAAAGGGTATCGGTCGCGGACAAGCTACTGCTCTTATTGAAGTTTGCAAGGCGCGTGACGAATACTTCAAGGAAACAGGCGTATATGTTCCCGTTTGTTCTGATGGCGGTATTGTTCACGACCATCACATTACCCTTTCTCTCGCGATGGGCGCTGACTTTGTAATGCTCGGCCGTTATTTTGCGCGTTTTGACGAAAGTCCGTCAAACAAAGTAAATCTTAACGGAATTTATTATAAAGAGTATTGGGGTGAAGGCTCTGCGCGCGCTCGTAACTGGCAGCGTTATGACCTTGGTGGCGATAAGAAACTATCCTTTGAAGAGGGCGTTGACTCTTATGTTCCCTACGCCGGCGCTCTTAAAGATAATGTTGCGTTGTCACTCAGTAAGGTTAAATCTACAATGTGTAACTGTGGTGCACTGACAATTCCCGAATTCCGTGATAAAGCAAAGCTAACCCTTGTTTCTGCTACAAGTATAGTTGAAGGCGGCGCTCACGACGTAATTCAAAAGGAAACATCATTAGGTACTATAAAATAATTTAATGCGGCCACCCATTACCTAAGGTATTAGGGTGGTCGTTTACTGAAAGGTTTAATTTTATGAAAAAAAGTTTAATTGTTCTTTGTTTGATTTTAATATTATTACTTTGCGCTTGCCGAAGAATAAAGCAACCTGATGATACTAATTACGCAAGCAGTAATTCAAGTGAAGTAAATTCAGATTACTCATTCGTTTCTTCTGATTTGATTTTACCAGATCGTGATGATCCGACGGTATCATCAACCTCATCAGATAATGAAACTGTTACAAGTTCTGACGAACAAAATACTTCTTCTGAAGAAAGCGTACAGGTTGAAAATCTTAGCATTGAGATGGAAAAATATTATTATCTTCCAACCAACTACACCGTTTCTTTTTTCTTGTCAAATGAAAGAAAAAGCGCATTCACATATTATACCGACTTCTTTTTACAGAAATATGAAGACGGCGAGTGGGAATATTACCCTACCACAAGTGGTGAAATTGAATATAGCTTTAATACTGCAAGGTCCGATTCATACCGTACATTTATCGTATTAAATTTGAAAGACCAATACAATACGCCGTTACCAATTGGCAAATACCGAATAATACAGGCAAGTGATGGCGGCATTATTACCTCAAACATTTTTGAGGTTGTTGAAAAAGAATTCTTTGGCACAGATGATGCGCAATAAATAAACCAAAGCTCCCGACTTTTACGGTCGGGAGCTTTATGTATTTATTCGCTTTGTTTTTTTATGCCAAAAATCATTCGTAAAATTCCGCTTAAAATCTTTGGACTTTTTACGAGTACTACTTTCATAACAATACCTCCGTCAGTGTTTACAGCAGGATATACCGAGTATAATTACCCAAATTGCAAGTATGCCTACCAAAAATTTGGGAGGACAAAAACAGCTTATCAGCAATCCTACAGCAAAAACTATCGCTATAAGGCCCTTGTTGGTGTTATTGCATTTTCTTCGCATTTTCATCCCTCCGATATTACATAATAAGCAAAAAAAATAATTTTGTTACTAAAAAAATAAAAATCGACTTGAAAGTTAACATCAAGCCGATTTTTTACTGATTTTAATTATTCTGTTATTCCTGCTTTAACTGCCTCAAAGTCTTCCTCAATTTCTTTTGAAGGAGGAGCCGTTAATAACGAAACAGCGATAATGAAAATTGAAGAGATGATAAACGCAGGCAGTAGCTCATAAATTGCAAATACACCGCCAAGTTTTGCAATTACAAGTTTCCAGATAAAAACTGTAGCCGCACCGCTTACCATACCAGCAATAGCGCCCGCGCGGTTGATACGCTTCCAGAAAAGTGAGAATATCACAAGAGGACCAAATGTCGCACCGAAACCTGACC
>CAYLXT010000157.1:0-2303 GCA_964387615.1 uncultured Ruminococcus sp. | reverse complement strand
CCATAAACCGCGGCGAAAAGGAAGAATTTTTAAAGGTTTCTGTTGAATTTGACCGTGACAAAGCAATGTTTATAATTTCTCGCGATCATATTAAAGAGGGCTCACTTTGCACGGCTGCCGTAAAAGAAGCCGCAGAGGATGCCTATACCCGTCTTATATTCCCATCGATTGAACGTGAAATGCGAAACGCGCTTACCGAAAAAGCAAGTGCTGATGCTATAAAAGTGTTCTCTCAAAATTTACAGCAATTACTTATGCAACCGCCCGTTAAAGACACCGTAACCATAGGTCTTGACCCAGGTTACCGTACAGGTTGTAAAGTAGCGGTGGTTGATGGCACAGGCAAGGTGCTTGATACAGGTGTTATCTATCCTGTTCCCCCGCACAACAAAATTGATGAAGCAAAGAGGATAATTAAAAACCTTGTTAAAAAGCACAACGTTCGCACCTTTGCCATAGGCAACGGTACCGCAAGTCACGAAACCGAATGCTTTGCCGCAGAGGTTATAAAAGAAATTAATGACGGACTTAACTATATGGTAGTAAGCGAAGCAGGAGCTAGCGTGTACTCGGCTTCTAAGCTTGCCGCAGAAGAATTCCCGCAGTTTGACGTAGCACTCAGAAGCGCCGTATCAATCGCCCGCCGTATGCAAGATCCACTAGCAGAACTTGTAAAAATAGAACCAAAGGCTATTGGCGTTGGTCAGTATCAGCACGATATGCCCGAGCGCGAACTTGCGACAAGTCTTGACGGCGTTGTTGAATACTGCGTAAACTCGGTAGGCGTTGACCTTAACACCGCATCTGTGCAACTATTGTCACGTGTGTCGGGTATAAATAGTGCAATTGCCAAAAACATTGTCGCTTACCGCGAAGAAAACGGTGTGTTTACCGACCGCGCGCAACTTAAAAAGGTTTCAAAGCTCGGTCCTAAAGCATACGAGCAATGCGCAGGCTTTTTGCGTATCATTGGCGGTAAAAAGGCGCTTGACAACACAAGCGTTCACCCCGAAAGCTATGATGCGGCAACCCGACTTTTAAAGCTTTGCGGTTTTAGCGAAAAAGATGTTGCCGAGCGTAAAATAAACGGAATTACCGAGCAAATCGAAACCCGCGGCGCCGAAGCAACAGCAGAAGAACTGGGCGTTGGTGTGCCCACACTTTTAGACATTGCAAAAGAACTTGAAAAACCCGGTCGCGACCCTCGTGATGAGTTGCCAAAGCCAATGCTCAGACAGGATATTATGAGTATGGAAGACTTAAAACCCGGTATGGAGCTTACAGGTACCGTGCGCAATGTTATAGATTTTGGTGCGTTTGTAGATATCGGCGTTCATCAGGACGGACTTGTGCACATATCACAGATAACCAACCGATATATCAAACACCCATCAGAAGTGTTAAAGGTTGGCGACATCGTAACCGTTTGGGTACTGTCGGTAGAACCCAACAAAAAGCGTATTTCGCTCACAATGAGAAAGGACAAATTAAATGAAGAAAAGTAATCTGAAGGGTAGTCTTATACTCTGCCTTGCGGCACTATTGTGGGGACTTGCCTTTGTAGTGCAAAACCGCGCCGCCGATAAAATACCACCTTTCACATTTAACTGTCTACGTTCAATTATAGGCGCTTTGTTTTTGTTTGGTTTTATGGCTGTTATGTCCATCAAAAATAAAGATTATATTATAATTCCTAAAACGATGAACAAAAAACTGTTGCTTAAAGGAAGCATCCTTTGTGGTATTGCGCTTGCCGTTTCTACCAATTTTCAGCAGTTTGGTATTGCCGCCTACCCCGACGGCGCACCTGTGGAAGCGCGTTCGGGATTTATTACCGCGCTATACGTAATCGTCGTACCAATTTTATCGGTTTTTGTAAGAAAAAAAGTGCCTTTAACGGTGTGGATTTCAGCCCTGGTTGCAATTTGTGGTTTTTATATGCTATGCCTTTTTGAAGGCACGGGTGGTTTTTATCTTGCCGATATACTGGTGCTTGGCTGTACGTTTACCTTTTCGCTACATATTATCGTAATAGATAAGTATTGTGATGCTGTAGGTGGTGTGCGGCTCTCGGCATTTCAGTTTGTGTTTGCCGCTATTTTTTCGGGTATAATGGCAGTTATATTTGAACTTGATTTAATAAACGTTCAAAGCATTATTTCGGTAATACCCGAGATTTTGTATATGGGTATAGTATCAAGCGGTATTGCCTATACGTTGCAGATTATCGGTCAGAAATATGCCGAGCCTGCTATAGCATCACTTTCGATGAGTTTAGAGAGCGTGTTCGCCGCCCTTGGCGG
>CAYLXT010000156.1:0-2374 GCA_964387615.1 uncultured Ruminococcus sp. | reverse complement strand
TGTTTGTTGAAATCGGCGGCGGTATTCGCGATATGGTCACGGTGGATAAATATTTATCTGCAGGCGTAGGTCGTGTAATTTTGGGCACTGCGGCTGTAACCGATACCGATTTTTTAAAATCAGCAGTAGCAAAATACGGCGACAAAATCGCCGTTGGTGCCGATGTTAAAGACGGATATATTGCCATTAAAGGTTGGCTCGAAAAATCACAAATTACACTTGAAGATTTTTTAAGCAATATGCAGAACATAGGCGTTAAATATATAATCTGCACCGATATTTCAAAGGATGGCGCTATGCGTGGTACAAACCTTGAACTATACCGTCAACTGTCACAAAAGTATTCAATGAATATTACGGCATCGGGCGGCGTATCAAGTCTTGAGGATGTTAAAAGGCTTCGTGAAATGAATATCTACGGTGCTATAATAGGCAAGGCTTATTACATAGGCGCAATTGATTTAAAAGACGCGTTGGAGGCGGCTAAATGATTACAAAAAGAATTATTCCATGCCTTGATATAAAAAACGGCAGGGTAGTAAAGGGCACTAATTTTAAAGGTTTAAACGACGTATCTTCGCCAATTGAACTTGCGCGTCTTTATTCACAGTGTGGCGCGGACGAGCTTGTGTTTTATGATATAACCGCGTCTTTTGAGGGCAGACAGCTTTTTACCGATATACTGACAAAAGTGGCAAGCGAAATTTTTATACCACTTACAGTTGGTGGTGGCATTAATACTGTTGATGATTTTGACCGCGTGCTTAAATGCGGTGCCGATAAGGTAAGCGTTAATTCGGGCGCAATTAAAAACCCTCTTTTAATAAAAGAAGCGGCTCATAAATACGGTGACCAATGCGTTGTATTGTCGGTAGATATAAAACGTGTAGACGGCGCGTTTCACGTATTTGCCAAGGGCGGTCGCGAAGATACCGGCATTGAGGCTATAAGCTGGATAAAACAAGGTGTGGCAAACGGCGCGGGTGAAATAGTGGTAAACTCCATTGACACCGATGGCGTAAAGCAAGGCTTTGATATAGAACTCTTGAAGTTGGTTTGCAATGCCGTTAACGTGCCGGTAATTGCATCAGGCGGCGCGGGTAATGTGCAGCATTTTATAGATTTGTTTAAACAAATTCCCGACATAGATGCAGGTCTTGCAGCGTCAATTTTCCATTTTGGCGAGGTTGCGATTCCTGATTTAAAACAAGAACTCAGAAAAAATGATATTATTGTGAGGCTTTAATTATGATAAATATAGATGAACTTAAATTTGATCAAAAGGGTTTAATTCCTGCCGTGGTTGTTGATTCAATTACCAAAAAGGTTTTAACCGTAGCATATATGAATAAACAAAGTCTTGAAATCTCTATGCAAAAAGGCTTGACCTGTTTTTACAGCCGTTCGCGTGATGAGTTGTGGCTAAAGGGCGAGACCAGCGGCAACTATCAGCACATAGTAAGCATTACTGCCGATTGCGATAATGACGCTTTGGTCGTGGTTGTTGAAAAGGACGGTCCTGCTTGCCATAAGGGTACCGATTCTTGCTTTACAAACCCCGTTTGGCAGTCGGACGAATTGCACGAATTTTCACTGCAAAATCTTTACGATATGCTTGTAGGTAGAAAACAAGATAAACCCGAAGGTTCATACACAACCTATCTTTTTGAAAAAGGCATTGATAAAATACTCAAAAAAGTGGGCGAAGAGTGTACCGAGGTTATAATCGCAGGCAAGGCAGACGATAAGGCTGAAACCGTTTACGAGCTTGCAGACCTTGCATATCACGCAATGGTGCTTATGGTACAGATGGGTATATCGGTTGAGGATGTTCATAAAGAGCTTGCCTCACGCCATATAATTGACCATAAAGTTAAACAGGAAAAGATGACAAAATAATGCTTTATAATTATCACACACATACAACCTATTGCGACGGAAAAACACCTGCCGAAGAAATGGTGCAAAAGGCGATTGAATTGGGGTTCGGCGAGCTGGGTTTTTCGGGTCACTCTTATACTGAGTTTGATTTAGAGCCCTGTATGACGCGCGAAGGCACCGAAGAATATAAGGCAGAAATCACCCGTCTTAAAGCGAAATATAATACCCAAATCAAAATACTTTTGGGCATTGAGTACGATTATCATAGCGTTGAGCCAACCGATGATTATGATTACATTTTGGGCTCTGTGCATTATATACTTAAAAACGGAGAATATCTTTGTATAGACTACAGTCGCGAAAAGCAAATCGAGGCTGTAAACAAGTATTATAACGGCGATTTTTATGCTTATATCGAAGATTACTATGCCACCGTTGCCGACCTTTATAACAAAACAAAATGTGACATAATAGGCCATTTTGATTTAATTGT
>CAYLXT010000155.1:0-2375 GCA_964387615.1 uncultured Ruminococcus sp. | reverse complement strand
AGGTCTGAAGCCTGTGATATTAACCCTGAAATGCTTTATTGCATTTATAAGCGACTGTCTCTGTTCGCGACTGATCTGGTTGACCTTTGTATGAGGAGCAATGCCCGACATATTTATTATAACCGGAATTATACTTTTAGGCAGTAATTTGTCTAAAGAATTTGCAAAATCGCGGTTAAGCGACTCTTCAAAATCACGAAGTAAACGCTTATCCAGTTGTACATCATCAAGGGCGGGTTTTAAATCAATTTCGGCGTAATACTCCTTTTTGCCCATATACCGCAAATGCGCCGAAGCCGATAATGTCAGCGGCCCCGATATACCCGTATGGGTAAAGAGCATTTCACCCATCTCTTTATATAGTGGTTTCTTCTTACCATTTTCAAAAACCGAAAGTGTTACATTTTTAAGCGAAAGTCCTGCAAGACGGGTACAAAATCCCTCGTGACACTCAAGACCAACAAGCGAAGGTGTAAGCTCTGTCACCGTGTGACCCAAAGTCTTTGCCATTTTATAGCCGTCACCTGTAGAGCCTGTAGTCGGGTACGACATACCACCTGTTGCAACTATAACACTGTCAGCTTGGAGTATTCTGCCATCGTTAAGTTTTAATGCAGTAACAAAACCGTTTGGAGCAAGTATCGCCTCGGCTGTGCCCTCAATAATATCACAGTTTTTTTGAACCGATTTTACTAAAGCGTCAACAATATCAACCGACTTGTCCGACTGGGGAAAAACACGGTTTCCGCGTTCGGTTTTTAGCGGTACACCGCACTTTTCAAAAAACTGCATTGTATCGCTGGCATCAAAATTGCTGAACGCCGAATATAAAAATTTTCCGTTTTTGGGCGTGTTGGCAATAAGCGTGTTCATATCACAGTTATTTGTAACATTGCATCTGCCCTTGCCCGTTATCATAACCTTGCGCGCAGGTCGGGAATTTTTTTCAATAACAGTTACGCTATACTGTGTGCCGTCAAGCTCTTTTGCCGCCGATACTGCCGCCATAAGCCCTGCCGCACCGCCACCGATAATAACTATCTTCTTCATTTCCTCACCTGCCTTCGCATAATATGTTATTTTACACTAAAAAAAGCAAAAAGTAAACATTTATTAATTTGCAATTATTAAAGTAAAATAAATACGGACAACCAATGGTTGCCCCTACGCAATAAACATACAATTACATCGTAGGGGCGAGCATTGCTCGCCCGTTGAGTTTTATTTAACTATCTTTTTCACCTTATCGTGTAATTTAAACATATAATATGACGCTATTCGCGAAATGCCTACGTCATAAATCACAAACACAACATTGCAGACCGCCAAAAAGATAAGCGCACCATATTTTCCAAAATCGCCAAAATCATCAAACGATACCGCAAACAGCATACTTGACACATAATAAAATGCCACTGCCGCGATATTAAAGCAAACAAACTTTAATATCCATTCAATAACCTGTTTGTTTATTCTTTCAATAAGTGATTTAAGTATTGGATAATAACCTAAAAACAGCACGTATAAAAGCTTGGCTTCAGTCTCGCCAGTTATAAATATTATAGCGCTGCTTGCAACATAAGTACCAACGCTCCACGATACGCCGCATTCTATAAGCGGCACCATCATAAACATTCCCGCAAGGGCAGGTATAGCATAGGTCAGATACGGAAAATAGCTTGTCAGCATTATTACTATCGCAAGAGACGCTATCATACCGCAAAGCGTAATTTTTTTAGTGCTCTTCATATTATCTACATCCAAAGCATGAACAAAGATTTCCGCCGCACATCTCACACAAACAATCAGCGCAAAATAGTCCCTGACACATATCGCACGCGTCACATCCACCCGATGTGCCGTATGAACGGTATGGGTTATACTGCTGACCGCTTTGACGTTGCGCGTTGTTCATAGCATTGCGGTATTCGGGGTTTTGCGGATTCATACGCACCGCCGTTGCAAAACTGGTATATGCCTGATCAAACCAACCGCGACGATAAAGCACAGTACCGTTTAAAAAATACCATTCGGCATCGCGGCTCTGTGGCGGCACACCGTCAAGAATTTCCTGCGCCTGTTCAAGTCTGCCCTGATTGATAAGCGAGCGCACTTCGGGGAAATTAGTACTGCCGTTATATGAATTGTTATACGAACTACCGCCTGATTTTTTAGACGAGCCGTGGCGACGCGAATTAACGATAGCATCGTAGGCCTCGTTAATTTCCTTCATCTTTTCGCCCGCTAAATCAGAAAGCGGATTATCGGTATAGTTATCTGGGTGATATTTGCGAGCAAGCTCGCGGTAGGCGTTTTTAATTTCGTCGTCAGTCGCGTTTTTAGAAACGCCTAACACCTCATACGGATCTCTCATT
>CAYLXT010000154.1:0-2443 GCA_964387615.1 uncultured Ruminococcus sp. | reverse complement strand
GTTCGGTAACAGATTTTAAAATACCGTTTTCTACATCGCAAATACCGCGTGAAACCGTTCCGTTTTCGGTAAGCGTGTTTTGAAGTCTGAAACCAACCATACAAAAATCACCTTTTTGCTCTTTAAGATGATTATACATTTTCTGATAAGCACTCTTACCATAATAATCGTCAGCATTAATAACAGCAAACGGAGTATTCACCTTATCTCGCGCGCAGTATATAGCGTGCGCTGTACCCCAAGGCTTTTGTCTGTCCTCAGGGCAGGTAAATCCATCAGGCAACATATCAAGCTCCTGATAAGCATAATCAACATCAATCATCTTTTCAATTCTGCTGCCGACAATTTCTTTGAAATCTTTTTCAATTTCGCGCTTAATAATAAACACTACCTTATTAAAACCGGCAGCCTTCGCATCATATACCGAAAAATCAATAATTGCCTGACCACCGGGTCCTACGGGCTCAATCTGCTTAAGTCCGCCAAATCGGCTACCCATACCTGCTGCCATTACTACAAGTGTTGCATCAAAACTCATTTTTGTTTCTCGCTTTCTTTTTTTAAAGATTTAGAGGCGCGTACATTTTCATTTGCTTTTTCATTAAAACCCTCTGTGCTTTCACGCATAAATAAAACTTTAAACGTAAGTATGAGAAGTTTCAAATCAAGAAGTAAAGAATAAGTTTCTACATATATTAAATCCATATGAAGCTTGTCTTCGGGACTTGTGTTATATTTGCCGTAAAGCTGAGCAAAACCTGTAAGACCGCCTTTAACACGGTGGCGAAGCTCAAACTCGGGATATTTTTGCGAATATTCATAAACGTTTTCAATTCTTTCGGGTCTCGGACCTACAAGCGACATATCTCCGCGCAATATATTAAACAACTGCGGTAGCTCGTCCATACGGCAAGCACGAATTACCTTGCCTACACGGGTGATTCGGTCATCGTCGCTGACTGCTTTTTTTGCACCGTCCCTATCCGCATCAACAATCATTGACCTGAATTTTAAAACATTAAATATTTTTCCGTTAATGGTAATTCTGTTTTGCCTAAATAAAACAGGACCGCCGTCATCAAGTTTAATAGCGATAGCGCAAATAAGCATTATAGGACTTGTTACTATAATCGCAATGGCAGATATAACAATGTCCATAGCGCGCTTAATAATTCTCTGCTCAAGCGTCAGACCGCGATTTCGGCTCATAAGTACAGGCGTATCGCTGATTTGTATGTTGTAACTGTTACTTATAATAATGTCGGTAATATCCGGCAATAAATACGAGCGTTTTTCGTGTGTATAACAGTATGAAAGTATCTGTTTTTGCAAATTCTTATCAATACCACATATCACAACAGCTTCATATTTATCAATTTGTTTCTCAATTTCAGCCAAATCGGTGGTATTGGCGTTAAGTCCACGTTCAATCTGAAATCGTTCGGAAATTTTACCCATTTTTTGAATAAGCTCAAATCCCGAAACATCATCACCAAAAATAGCCACCACCCTACGCGGCGGATATAATTTAAAATATATCGTATTAGCGCAAAAAGAACAAATCGCTACCACTAAAATCTGATAAACAATTCCCACAAGCATTGGCGATATTTTTACCATCTCACGCGCTATAAGTGACAGTTCAAGATACATTATAGCATTTGTAAAAACGGTGGCAAGCGAAAAACTGTAGATAATTTCGTGGATACGAGATATGCCGATTTTAAACGCGCCGTAAAGAGAGGAAAAAACGGTAAAGAGCAACACAAAAGACAGGATAACAACATAGTTGCCCTTATTGCTGAAAAGGGATTCTACGTATCCTGTTATCCACACCTGTATAAAGCCTACCGTTACAGCAACGACTATCATTATTTTAATAAAAAGCATTATGCTTTTTCTAAGCCTTACCAAATTTTTCATAAACACACCTCAAGAAAATGTGCTAATCGCTAAATAATAGTATATAATTATTATGTGCCTCTTGTCAAGTTAATTAATTGTTCAAAATATTATTCTTGACATTAAAAGAATTAAATTGTATAATGCTGTTTGACTCTGTGGCATTTAACTATTTATATAATTTAAAAGGTGGTTTTTAATTTGGCTAAGGCTATTAAGGTAACTGATGACGGTCTTAAAAAACTTCAGGATGAGCTTGAGCATCTTAAAACAGAAGGTCGCAAGGATATCGCAGAGAAAATTAAGGTGGCGCGTGGCTACGGTGACCTTTCTGAAAACAGCGAATATGATGACGCTAAAAACGAGCAGGCTAAAATTGAGGCTCGTATTGTAGAGCTTGAGGCTATGCTTAAAAATGTTGAAATTATCAAAGACATAAAAGGCGCTGCAAAAACAGTTATGGTAGGCGTTAAGGTTAAGGTTTATGATGAAGAATTTGACGAAGAAGATGAATATTACATCGTAGGCTCTACCGAAGCTG
>CAYLXT010000153.1:0-2483 GCA_964387615.1 uncultured Ruminococcus sp. | reverse complement strand
GCGGTTGTGAAATAATGCACACCTTAAAGCCTGCGGACTCCAGCACGCGCGACACAATAGCCGTGCCAAAAGACGGGTGGTCCACATAAGCGTCACCCGTAACTATGATTATATCGGCGGCATCCCAGCCGCGCTCGTTCATCTCTTTTTTAGTAAGCGGTAAAAATGGCATAAACTTGACCTTTCTAAAAATATATATGTATTGTATCATAATTTTTCTTTTCATACAAGAGGGGTTAAGCAAATGGATAATCAAACAGAAACAATAGAAATAAAGCCTAAAAATATGTTTGTACCCATATGTGTTACACAAGCCATTTGTGTTGCTGTAATTTTAATAGCGGTTTTAATTATAAAATTCTTTTTTGAAAGCAGTTATACAAAATTACAGAATTGGTGTGCAAAAAACTTTTTGGAAGAAACAACCATAAGCGATGTGTTTGACGAGGAAAGTGACACGTGAAATTTAAATTTTTTGGAACTGAAATTTATATATCCTTTTTATTTTGCGCAGTGCTCTGTTTTATGCTGGTAGTAGACCGTACCGGACTTATTGTTCCAACACTTTTCGCGGTATTTATACACGAATCGGGTCACATGCTCGCAATGTGGGCGGCAGATTGTCAGCCGCGCGCCATAAGACTGATACCCACAAGCGTACAAATAGTGCGCGGTTTTTCACCAAAAAAATGCGACGAAGTAGCAATCACCCTTTGCGGACCTCTTGCTAATCTTGTTATATTTGGAGTGTTACTTGCAAATCACTTCATCTTTAAAAGCGAACAATCGCTTCTATTTTCCTTACTTAATTTAGTAATCGCCATATTTAATCTGTTGCCCGTATCAGGTCTTGACGGCGGTACACTTTTAAGCCTTACCATATCGCATTTTACCGATATATACAAAGCCGAAAGTATCGTGAGGATAATAACCGCAATCTTTTCAGTTGTCGTTTTTTTGCTTGGTATATACCTATGGGTGAGCGGAACGGTGAATATATCTGTATTCATAATAGCCGTGTATTTGGGTGTTTGTAGTTTAATAAAAAAATAACGGTTCCCGTTTGTACGGAAACCGCAAATATTAAAACGCAATCGGCAATATGTATAATATAACCGAAATTACCACAATCAATGCGAACGCAACACTAAAAAGTTTGGCTTGCTTTTTCGATTTGTCGCTTTGCGCGATAAAACAGTTTGGTATAGCAGAAGCAAGACCAACGCCGGCAAAAATCAGCGCACCGATAGCATAGTAATCTATGACCAACCAGAATTCCACTGTATAAGCGTAATCGGTATTTGCAAGAGAAATCCAATCATACGCACAGAACGCGACTAAAGCAAGCGTTATCACGGCTGATATGATTGATAAAACGTTTAAGATAATGGATATTGTTTTTTTCATAAGTTTTTCTCCTTTTCACTATTGTATCACAACTTTATATTTGTTTAATTACTCATTTAACAAATATCTCAACATCTTATCCGGATTGTTCAAAAAGTTTTTTGCAATTTGATAATGCTCGGTTTCTTGATAAAATGTCTTTTTTATTCCCTGACTGGAAAATTCAAATATTTCAGCGTTTGGCATAGCCATCAAAATCGGCGAATGAGTTGCTATTATAAACTGTGAATCATTTTTAACAAGTCTGTCTATCTCTACCATAAGAGTTAACAATTTCATAGGCGACAGCGCCGCTTCGGGTTCATCGAGTATATACACCCCTTGGCCTGAAAAACGATTTTGAACAATGCTTAAAAAGCTCTCGCCGTGAGATTGATTGTGTAGCGATTTTCCTCCATAACTACCAATCATTTTAACTTCTTCAATATTTGTAGCAACATTATAAAGACTTTCAGCCCGCAAGAAAAATCCGTCTTTTGCAAAAGCGCGTTTGCCCAACACTAAATGTTTATATAACTCGGAATGAGTTTCTTTTGTAGAGAAGTTAAAATTTACTGTGCCGCCTTCTGCATTAAAGCCGTAAGCTACAGCAATTGCTTCTAACAAAGTAGACTTGCCTGTGCCGTTTTCGCCCACAAAAAAAGTTAAACTTTTTGAAAGTTCAAGAGTGTTGTGCTGTGCTAAATACTGTATAATCGGTATGCGTGACAAATATGAGTGCGAATCAACAGGTTCGTTCAAAATAATTTTACTAATGTATTTTGCCGCGGACATATTCATCACCCCTTGTGATTCTCTTTGTTTATATTATAGCATTTTAAAGTAAAATAGCAAGGCGTTGCCTTGCAGTTTAATTTGTGCCGTAGGCACACCGAACTTATTACCTATTCACTATTACTTATTATTTCAAATCCCAAGAGCTTTTTAGTGAAAAGCTAAAAAGCAGGAGTGAATAAGTAAAATCCCAAGAACTGTTGTCCTTGGGATTTTGGCGCGCCGAAGAGGATTCGAACCCATGACCTTCTGGTCCGTAGCCAGACGCTCTATCCAACTGAGCTACCGGCGCAAAACATATT
>CAYLXT010000152.1:0-2504 GCA_964387615.1 uncultured Ruminococcus sp. | reverse complement strand
AACCGTTAAAACTACCAACCAGTTGTTTATATTCTTTTGAATCGGTAAGTTGCCAAATTATCCACGAATTATCATAAGGTTCGTTAGTAATCGGATTTATGCTACTTTCAACAAAATTATCAAGTCGGTATATCATAAACTATTCCTTTGATATAAAATGCTTAGTTTCACTGTCTAAATTGTATATTTCATCTTTCAAGAAAGTTGGATAAACGATAATATTTTTTAGTTCTTCAATCGGCACCCAACCAAGAACAACATTGCAGTTATCTTTTTGAGAAATAAATTCATTTAATTTAAGTGTTTTAGCATCATCAGAAAAATCAACAAGATAATAAAAAGCTATACTGTGTTGTTTTTTGCCGCCGTATTCCCAAAAGTTTTCTTCTGTCCAGATAAGGCGATTTAGAATTATATCATCGCCTGTTTCTTCCTTGTATTCACGCACAAGTGTTTCAACACTGGTTTCACCAAGCTTTACCGTACCACCTGGCAAAGCATACTCATTACCATCTTTTTCTCTTTGAAGCAACACTTTACCATCACGCACAGTAACACCAACAGTACGAATGCTAAATGTATAGTCGTCATATTTAAAGTTTATATCTTTGTTCATTTTATCACCTACATTTTCTAAAATACTTTGTCAAACATGCCTCCCTTGCCTAAAGGGAGGCTATTATTTTTTCTGCTGACTTTATTCCGTCTACCGCCGCGGACATAATACCGCCGGCGTAGCCGGCTCCCTCGCCGCAAGGGTATATACCGCCAAATGATACCGACTCCCCTGTTTCATTTCGCACAATTCGTACGGGTGATGAGCTGCGTGTTTCGGGCGCAGTGAGAATGGCATCGTCAGATGCAAAACCACGTATTTTTTTATCCATTTCTTTAATGCCGTCTTTTAGTGATTCTGTTATAAAAGAAGGATAAATATCATCTAAATCTGCAAAAGCATAATTTGGTTTAACTGTGGGTTTAACATTGCCAATCTCGGCTTTTTTGTCAAATACAAAATTGCCAACCGTAGTTATCGGCACGGCGCCGTTTGCGATTGAATACGCTTTTTGTTCAATCACGCGTTGCAGTTCACACCCTGCAAAAATATTGTCACCCGGTAAATCTTCGGGATTAACCCCTACAAGCAACGCGCTGTTAGCATTTGCGCCGTCACGGCGGCTGTTACTCATACCGTTTACCGCAATGCCCCTTTGCTCGCTTGAAGCGTTGATAACCTCGCCGCCAGGACACATACAAAATGTGTAAACACCGCGACCGTTTGGCAAATGCACAGCCAATTTATAGTCAGCGGCTTTAAGCGCAGGGTGGTTGGCAAAATCGCCATATAGTGCTTTGTTAATTTCACTTTGTAAATGCTCAATACGAACACCCATAGCAAAGGGTTTACGTGTCATCATAATTCCGCTGTCGTAAAGCATTTTAAAGGTATCGCGCGCCGAGTGACCTATGCACAAGCACAAGTATTCACATTTTTGCTTTATACCGTTAACCGATATTTCGGCAAGTTTATTATTTTCAAAGTAAACACCGTCAAGACGAGAGTTAAAATTCACCTCACCACCAAGTGAGATAATCTCCTCACGCAAGTTTTTTACAACAGTTTTTAAAACGTCGGTACCAATATGTGGCTTGGCATCAATCAAAATATCTTTTTGCGCGCCAAATTCATAAAAAGTTTCAAGCACGGTACGACAACGGATATCTTTTATACCGCTATTGAGTTTACCGTCAGAAAAAGTGCCTGCCCCACCCTCGCCAAACTGAACGTTTGACTCAGGATTAAGTGCGCCGCCTGCAAAAAAATTTTCAACGTCAGCAGTTCTGGTATCTACGTCAGCACCGCGTTCGTACACAATGGGTTTTAGACCTGCTCGAGCAAGCGTTAATGCCGCAAACATTCCCGCAGGGCCAAAGCCGATAACCACGGGTCTTACATCCGACTCGGCCTTTTGCCAAACATATTCTTTTTTGGTAAAGGATGCCGCATTTTTATTGCGTTTTAAAACCTGAGCTTCGTTTTTAATTTGGGCAATAATTGATACAACAAAATGAACGTCACTTTTATCACGAGCGTCAACCGACTTGCGATAAAGCTCGGCAGAGATAATATCTTGCTTGTTTATTTTTAACTTGCTTGACACTATGCTGAAAACATCGTCTAAATCGGTGTCCAGCGGTATATTTATATTGTTTATAATTATCATTATTAAACCCCAAAATCCTCACATATAGCATTTGCGGCACAAATTGCGCTACTCCAAGCCCATTGCAGATTAAATCCGCCACAGTCGCCGTCGATGTCGAGTATCTCACCTATACAATAAAGACCTCTTTCACGCTTTGATTCCATAGTTTGTGGGTTAAACTGTGTGGTATCAAGACCGCCTGCGGTTACCTGTGAATTATCAAAACCTGTAGTGCCCGTAACCTTAAATTTCATACCCTTAATTACAGATGCTATCTGTTTTATATCGCTTGTTTTA
>CAYLXT010000151.1:0-2517 GCA_964387615.1 uncultured Ruminococcus sp. | reverse complement strand
TATCAGTGAAACTCCCGTTTTATCGGCAAAGTTTTTGGCTTCGCACAGAGCTTGCCGGAAGTTTTCGGGCGTGTTATTTTTACAAACGCCGTGGCTGAAACCTTTAAAGCGGGGGTTGTTGTCCCAACCGATTGAAACGTGGGGGTAATAGGGAACGTCATAAGTATCAGCTATCAGTTCCCATTCTTTTTTAACGTTGGGTAAAATTTCCAGGTAATCACGGTCAACGTTTGCAAAATGCACAAACTGATAGTGGGTGAGTGATGAAAAGCCGAGTTCGGAGATCAACTCGTTGGTGGTTTCTATTGTGCCACCGTCAACACCCGATATGTTCTCGCTCTTGCCGTTCCAGCGAACAAACTGAAAATGCACGCCGCCAAGCCCCTCTTTTTTACATTCATCATCAAGCCATTGCATTGCCTTTTTTGTGTTTTCAAGGCTACCGAAGCCTTTTACAAAGTTTTTAAGGTCGTATATGCTGATAACAGGTTTGTCATCAATCTTATAATAATTATCGCGTTTAAAATATTGGTCAATCCAGCGGCGGCCGATTTTGTAAAATTGGTCAAGTGTTACATCACCGCGCCATATAGTATCCCACAATTTGCCTGCATTTCTGCGGTCCCAGGTGTAGTTTGCATCGTGGTTTGCCCACATAATGTAAAACTTCATATCCTTGCAGTTGCCCGCTTTCAAAAATCCGTCATTCAGGCATTGCTCAAGGAAAGGACGGTCGTCATACCAATACCAGTCATATATAAAAACATTTACTCCGTGGTCTAATGCCAATTTAATCTGCTGCTCCATAATGGCGGGATCCGCCTCATTCTGAAAGCCCAAAAGTGGCTTGCGTTCCCATACATAACCGTTTTCTTTAACCTCTCCGAAGGCATCTCTTACCGTCTGCCATTCACCGATGCCTTCGTCCCAAAAAATTTTAGTTCTGGGCTCATTGCCGGTATATGCCGGCCAGATGTAAGCTGCTATATCATATTTTTGCATAAAAACACCGCCTTTAAAATTAGTATAACTAATATAAAAAAATAAAGCAATAATTAATTTTAAAAAGAATAATTTTGCAAAAATCTATTTTGTTGAATTTAGTAAAATAATGTGGTAAGATTAATATATAAATATTTTTTGGAGAAATAATATGTTGAGCGAAAAGGTATCATCCGACTTTTTGAGTATTTTAAAGGAAGAGCTAATACCCGCAATGGGTTGTACCGAGCCGATTGCCTTAGCCTTTGCTTCGGCGCGTGCGCGAGAGGTGCTCGGCACCTTGCCCGATGGCATTACTGCCTATTGTAGCGGTAATATTATAAAAAACGTTCGCTGTGTGGCAATACCAAATTCGGAGGGGCTTATCGGTATTGAGCCTGCCTGCGCGTTGGGTGCTTTTGGTGGTGATGCACGCAGACTTATGGAGGTTTTAGAGGCGGTAACGCCCGATACCCGCGCCGCAGCTAAAGCGTTTCTGGCAGATGGCAGATGTAGGGTGGAATACCTTGACTCTGAAATACCGCTCCATTTTATAATAGAGGCAAGGTCGGGTATTGATACCGTTACTGTAGAGGTGCGGTACGATCATATAAATATAGTGCGTATTGCCAAAAACGGCGAAGAGATATTTAAAAGTGATGTGATGGACGGGGAGCCTATAGTCGCTGACCGTTCTGCCCTTAGCGTTGAAAATATAAAAGAATTTGCCGACACGATAGATATACGCCTGGTAAAACCCATACTTGACCGCGTTATACAGTGTAATATGGATATAGCATACGAGGGTATGGCGGGCGACTATGGCGTAGGAATTGGAAGGGTAATTCGCGATGCGTACCCCGAGGATGTTGTAACCCGTATGCGCGCTTATGCCGCAGCAGCAAGCGAGGCGCGAATGGACGGCTGTGATATGCCGGTTATTATAAATTCGGGTAGCGGCAATCAAGGCATTGCTTCCAGTGTGCCTGTTATCGTGTACGCGCGCGAAAAATCCATCCCTCAGGAAAAGCTTTACCGCGCGCTTGTGTTCTCGGGGCTTCTTACCGTTTACCAAAAAGAGTTTATTGGTAAACTGTCTGCGTTTTGCGGCGCGATATCGGCGTCATGTGCGGCGGGTGCATCGGTTACATATATAGTAGGCGGTAGCGTTACACAGATAAAAAACACTATTGATAATACGCTCGCAAATATACCGGGCGTTATTTGTGATGGCGCAAAAACCTCTTGCGCTGCAAAAATTGCATCGGCACTTGATGCCGCCATGCTTGCGCATGCTCTTGCAATGCGTAATAAAACCTACGAGGCGTTTACAGGTGTTTTAAAAGAGGATGCGGGCGAAACTATTAGTTGTGTGGGCTACATTGGCAAGGTTGGTATGAAGCAAACCGATAAAGAAATTGTGCAAATGATGCTCAAGGAAAAATAATTTTAAAAAATCACGTGATTGCTCTTGACAATCACGTGACCGTGTGATATTATAATGGTACAGACTAACGTATTCGACTATCGTTAGCG
>CAYLXT010000150.1:0-2523 GCA_964387615.1 uncultured Ruminococcus sp. | reverse complement strand
GAGAATATGTTTGTATGCTCGTCTCACGACCGTATAATGCTCTTTAGTAATTTTGGTCGTGTGTATCGTATTAAGGCGTACGAAATTCCCGAAGGCTCACGCACCTCAAAGGGTATGAATCTTGTAAATGTTGTACCTCTTATGGCGGGCGAAAAGATAAATGTTATTATTCCAGTTACCGCTACAGATGAGGACGAAAGATACATTTGTATGATTACCCGTCAGGGCATTATAAAGCGTACCAAGCTTTCTGATTTTAAAAACACACGAAAGAGCGGTATTATCGCCATTTCTATTGACGAGGGCGACGAGCTTGCTCACGTACGTATGACCGACGGTGATAACAACCTTCTTGTCGCTACTAAAAAGGGTAAGGCAATCCACTTTAATGAGCATCAGGTTCGTTCTATGGGCAGAACTGCTCGCGGTGTTAAGGCAATAAATATGACTGAGGATGATATGGTTGTAGATATGGCTCTTTGTAAAGAAGATACCCGTATTCTTACCGTTACCGAAACAGGCTACGGCCGTATCAGTCCTATTTCTTGCTACCGCTTGCAGTCACGTGGCGGTAAGGGTCTTACCAACTACAAGGTAGAAAAATACGGCGATGTTGCCGCTACTTTGCCAATAGAAAAAAATGAAGATATTATTATGATTGCTTCAAATGGTATAGTAATTCGTATATTTGGCGATACTATATCCGAATTTGCGCGTCCCGCAAAGGGCGTAAGAGTAATGCGCGTTGCCGAGGGCGAGCGTATACTGTCTGTTGCTAAGGCAGAGCATGACGAGGCTGAGGTTAATGATGCTCCCGAAGCCGCCGATGCAGATGCAGGCGATGTTGGTGACACAGAATAATTATTAGAATTATGTAGGGACGGGCTTGGACTGTCCCTACGTAATGATTATAGGTTTGAGGAAATATTCAAAAGGAGTATTTCTATGTTAGAAGATAACAAAAATTTTGATATAAATGAAATGCAAGAAAACAAGGCGCCGCAGGAGCAAATCCCCGTAACGCCTCAAAATCCATACGCTTTTATTCCTGAAGAATACCGTACAAAGCGTGATATACGCCGTTTGGCGCTTGTTATAGGAATACCGTGTATTTTTCTTTCGGTAATAGGTTATATATGGTCGATTGCGTACCTGTTTTTTACTGTAAAAATTGCAGGGATGTCATATAATGAGGCGGTAGCACTTTCTCAAAATCCGGCTGTGCAGCAAATATTACAGATAATTTTATCCTGCCTTATGTTTTTATTACCCTTTACAGTTGCCGCAAAATTATCGGGTGCAAGAATAGACCAGACTATACAGTTTGAAAAGGCAAAAAAGGGCACATTTTTGCCATTTGTGCTTTTTGGAATAGGCTTTTGCTCATTTGCAAATGTAGCAATGAACTACGCTTCAAGCATTTTTTCAAGCTTTGGTATAGATTATGATGTTGATTTTGGTGAAAATCCCGAAGGATTTTTTGGATTTTTACTTACATTTATTGCCACAGCTATAGTTCCCGCTTTGGTAGAGGAATTTGCCTGTCGCGGTATAGTGTTAGGACTTCTTAAAAAATACGGAGAAGGCTTCGCCATAATTACTTCATCAATTGTTTTTGGTATTATGCACGGCAACTTTGAGCAGATACCCTTTGCTGTAATGGTTGGCCTTATTTTAGGTTATATTTATGTAAAGACAAACAGCATCTGGCCATGCGTTGCGGTTCACTGTATAAACAATGCTATTTCGGTAATATTCAGTTATTTAGAAAACGTAATGACTCTTAATATGCAGAATTTGTTGTATCTTGTATATCTTATAATTACTATGATTACTGCAATTTTTGGTGTGTTTTTATTTGCAAAAAACACATCGGAAAATTACGAGCTTGAAAAAACAAACGATATCGTTACACAAAAACAAAAATACATATGGTTTTTTACGTCTTGGGCAATAATTTTGTTTGTAGCAATTAACTTTATAGAGGCATTAAAATATTTTGATTTTTCAAGCATTTTTGCAGGAATTTTAGAGAGCGCAGGGGTATAATGGAAAGTCGTTTTATGACGCGGGCAATTGAATTGGCACATAAGGCAGCAAATGAAGGTGAAGTGCCGGTTGGTGCGGTTATTGTTAAAGATGGAAAGATAATTGGTGAAGGTTACAATATGCGCGAGCAAAAGTGTAACGCGCTATCTCACGCCGAAACCGAAGCTATAATCGCCGCCTGTAAAACAACAGGTGATTGGCGGCTTGACGACTGCACTATATATGTAACGCTTGAGCCTTGCCCGATGTGCGCGGGCGCAATAGTAAACGCTCGTATAAAAGAGGTTGTGTTCGGAGCTTATGATCTTAGTATGGGCTGTATGGACTCGGTTACAAATATAGCAAATCTTCCTTTCGCGTGCGGGACTACCGTTTACGGCGGAATAAGGGAAGACGAATGTAAAGCAATACTTACCGATTTTTTTAAGGGAGTAAGAGAATAATGAAAAATACAATTACCGACATTTTAAAAGC
>CAYLXT010000149.1:0-2529 GCA_964387615.1 uncultured Ruminococcus sp. | reverse complement strand
AAAACGGCAGCGATGCCGACTATCTACAGTCGCTTGTTGACACATACTACCCCGACCGTAATAATATGCTTACCCGTCAGTATATAAGCGACAGCTATAACTATGATGTCATTATTGAGAACTATGAAAACCGCGATAAATCACAGCCTTATTTTGCATTTAATGTTACAATGCAAAATCACGGCGGTTACTCAAAGGGCGCAGGCAACTTTGACGAGTGCATACAAATTACATCCACCCCTACCTACTACAACAAGGCAAGCAAATATTTATCTCTTGTAAAAGCAAGTGACGATGCTTTCAAGAGTCTTATAGAGTATTTCGAAAACGTAGATGAACCTACCGTTATTTGTATGTTCGGCGATCATCAGCCCTCTATTGAAACCGATTTTATCGCGTCACTTTTAGGCGTTAGCAACATCAACAACCTTACCATAGAGCAAGAGCAGGCGCGCCATGTAACACCATTTATTATCTGGGCAAATTATGACATAGAAGAAAAGGAAATAGATATGCTTAGCTCAAACTATCTGTCATCTTATGTTCTTGATATCGCAGGTGTAAAGCTTACCGAGTATAACAAATATCTGCTCAAGCTTTCTGAAACTCTTCCCGTAATTGATACCGTTGGTTATATCGATGCAAACAATAACTACTACAAGTGGAGCGATAAAAGCGAGTACACACAGATTTTAAGCGAATACGAAAAGATTCAATATAACAATATTTTTGATTCAGAGCATAAGGATAATTCCATCTTCTTCCTTGAAGGCTACACTATGCCCGAAACTCTGACAGAAGAGGATTCAGAGCAATGATAAACACCACCCTCTGTCATATTGAAAAAGACGGAAAGTATTTGATGCTTCACCGTATAAAAAAAGAAAATGATCTGAATCAGGACAAATGGATCGGCATCGGCGGCAAGTTTGAGGACCACGAAAGTCCCGAACAGTGCAACCGTCGCGAAGCGTACGAAGAAACGGGACTAACCTTAGGTAAATGCGACTACCGCGGAATTGTTACCTTTGTGTCGGATAAATGGGCGACCGAGTATATGCACATCTTTACCTGCAGTGACTTTAGCGGTGAAATAAAAGAATGTGACGAGGGCGTATTAGAATGGGTAAATAAGCAAGATGTTTATGACCTGCCTTTATGGGAGGGTGACAAAATCTTTTTAAAACTTATTGAAACCCCAAACACCCCATTCTTTTCACTAAGGCTTGAATATCAGGGCGAAACACTTATAAGCGCAATTTTAAACGACGAGGTTATTATATGAAAATTTGTATATATGGCGCATCTTCAAATGCTATTGATAAATCTTTTCTTGATGCAGGCGAACTCTTAGGTAAGACTATTGCCGACGGCAATCACTCGGTAGTTTTCGGCGGCGGCGCTGCGGGTCTTATGGGCGCTGTAGCGCGTGGCGCACACAGTGCAAGCGGCGAGATAATCGGTATCTGCCCGTCGTTTTTTAATGTAGACGGCGCACTTTTTGAGCGTTGTACCGAAATGATTTATACCGAAACAATGCGCGAGAGAAAGCAACTGCTTGAGGAAATGTCTGACGCATTTGTTATTACCCCGGGCGGAATCGGTACTTTTGATGAGTTTTTTGAAATTTATACCCTAAGACAACTCGGCGTTCACAAAAAGCCGATTGCTATATACAACACAAACGGTTATTATAACTCGCTTATTGATATGCTTAACAATGCTATTGATAAAGGCTTTATGCCAAACGCAAATATGGATCTATTATTTATTTCAGATAATCCGCAAGAAATAATAGACTATATTAAAAATTATAACCCTGCTGACTACGAAGCAGCAGAATTTAAGTTTATAAAGTAAGAAAGAACTATGCTTAAGGCATAGTCCTTTCTTCTATTTACAGCAAATGTTAAATATTTCTTTAATCTCTTTTTCGCTAAGTTCAATAACGCTTTTTATAGTTCGTTGTCCGTTAAAAGTACAAAGATTTGTTAATCTATCTATCGCATCGGCGCTTATGCCAAATTCATTAAGAGCCAACGGCATACCGATAGATTTAAAAAACTGCGCCATAGCCTCAATTCCTGCCTCTGCGGCTTTTTTATCGTCAGGCTCATTCACACCCCATACATTACGCGCAAACTGCGCAAAACGCGGAATATTGTGCTTATAAACATATTCTGCCCACGCAGGAAACAGTACCGCAAGACCTGCTCCGTGCGCTACAGAGTCATACTCGCCGCTTACCGCGTGTTCAAGCTGATGTACGGGCAGAGCGTTTATTCTTCCGCATCCCGTAAGATTATTATGTGAAAGGCTTGACGCCCACATAATATTGGCGCGCGCCTCATAATCGTACGGATTTTTCATAACAACACCCGCCGAATTTATAACCGCACGTAAAATGCTTTCGGCAATCTGGTCGGTAATGTCTGTCGGCTCGCATGGTGTAAAATAACGCTCCATTGTGTGCGCCATTATATCTGTAATGCCGCAGGCGGTCTGATAGGGACTTACCGTATATGTAAG
>CAYLXT010000148.1:0-2553 GCA_964387615.1 uncultured Ruminococcus sp. | reverse complement strand
AGATTCCTCTTGGAAATTTTCATCTTGCATCGTGCGTGGCTTATGATGAATCTGTTCGGCGTGCTCATCACGTAAGCGAGTTGCCATTTTGATATTTTCGACTTTATAAGCTTCCTTATCTTCCTCATACATATCAAGCCTTTCACGATAAATCTGTCCTTCCTTAAACTCAAATTCATCTTTTGAAATGCATCGAGACTCATCTGTACTCAGAGCAGTTTCTTTGTTTGAAAGAGAAACATTCTCCGCCAAATCATCCGGCACTTTCGATTCCTCGCTTGGAAGATTAAGAGTCAAACTGATTTGTCTTCTGTCATGAAGCCTTGTGTTATCATAATTGATACCATACTTCTTCATAACTATCCGATAACAGTTTAGCTTTTTGCCAAGACTGTTAGCGGCAAAGCTTTCGTGATACATTTCATTAAGCCTAGCACAAAGCTCCGTTGCAGTACCCACAAATGTGTTTTCTTTTTCAAGAAAATTCTTAATCATTTTTGAGACTCTCTCGGATTCTTTTTCTTCATAAGTATCTAAAAGCTTTTCCCAAACACAGTTGATTTCGTTCATCGAAAGATGTATTTCCCTTGCGGTAACATCCCTACCGCTTACAGATAACACAGCGACAGATTCATAGCGCGAGTGTCTTTTAAGAACTAAATTCGAATCGGCTGTCCCTGCGATGCCATTGGTGCCGGAGATAGAGTCCTGCGGATCTAATTCAAAACCTTTTTTAGCATGATGGACAAGCACAACAGCTATGTTATACTTATCTGCAAAGGCTTTAATTAGACCCATCTCTTTACAGTCATTTGCATAGAGAGTGCCTTCCTTAAAGCTTCCCCGAACCTTTTGCATAGTATCAATTACAATGAGACTGGTATCGGGGTTCTCCTGCATAAACTTTTCAAGCTGATCCAGCAGTCCCGAATCCAAATCACCAGCCGTTAAAGTGAAATGAATATTATCCGGGACAGGCATATCCAGCTTTCGAAGTCTTGCCTGAAGACGATTCTCACTGTCCTCCAGCGCCATATATAAGACGCCGCCTTTATGGGTTTTTAAATCCCATACATCTGTCCCGTTGGCAACCGATAGACACAACCAAAGACTTAGCCATGACTTACCGATTTTGGGACTTCCTGCAAGAATATGTACGCCTGCGGCTATCAAATCATCAATGATATATCTGACAGGTGTCACATCCTTTTCCATTAAGTGCTTACCGTTTATAGTTGATAAGCTTGTGTTGTAATTCAACATACTGAATTACCTCCTTCATAAAAATTTTTTGCACTTACTTTCGGCTGCCGTTCCGTTGCTCTTTCCGACCAAGTTTTCTCGCTCTTCCTTATATAATTTATATATAAGGCGTCGTGGCGTAGTATCTCTCACCGTGTAAGCTATTTAATTGTCAAGGTTCAATTTTGGATAATGTATTTTATATCCTCGTTGTCTATTATAAAATAATTCTTGACTTCTGTCAATAGGTGATATATAATTGTAATATATTATCTATTCTGTCTATTTTTGATTTCGCAGAATTAAATTTGACGAGGAGAAAGTGAAAATGAAAATTACCATTAACGATCCAAACCGTATATTTGATAACATATTTTTTATTACCGCCTATTTCGGCAATGATTATGTCGAGATTGAGGACAAATATTATCGGCATAACGAAATACTAACCGAGCTATTAAATTATGATTTTTCGCACTTTTATAATTTGTTCAAAGGTTTGGAAATAAATCATAAAAATAAAAATATGGTGTTATACGAAAGAACCTTAGCTGCTATAAATAAAGATATGTCAAGCAATCCCATATTAAAAAAGCTTGGTATGGATATCTTTTTGAAGGACAGTAAACCGAATTTTGAATTTTATAAAGAGTTTTACAACAGCTTTAGACGCATACAAGACACCTATAAACATTATTGCGATGCCTTATACTCACACAAAGAGTCATTGGCAGGAGAAGCAGATAAAAGGCGATTTATTAACCTTGGTGTATTTGATAAATCGTCTATGTTCACAGGCCGCTCGGAAGGCTTCAGTGCAACCACTTGCTTTGAAGTCAAACGCTCTATTAGAACTAATTCCGATCAGTTATTTGAACGCATCACATTCGATAGTCTTATTGACTTTATTTATGCCGACTTTTACAAAGGCATTATGAAGGACTACTCACCTAAAAGGTGCAAGCTTTGCGGAAAGTATTTTTTACAGGACAATGGGCATATCTTTGAATACTGCGATAATCCGTCCGAGTCTAATCCTGCAAAAACTTGCAGAGAAATCGGCTCTAAAAAGTCATTTGAGCAAAAATCCAAGAACGATGAAATCTGGCAGATATATTTAAGGGCATATAAAAAATATCATTCAAGAAAACAAAAGGGGTTTATGTCTCCTGAACAATTTGAAGAATGGAGATACAAAGCAGAGGATATCCGTGACAAAGCACTCAGAGAGCGTGATAAATTATTAAAAGAAAATAATCCTTTCGATATTGTAAAATATAAGGCCAGTATCAATTTTATTAAATAATATAG
>CAYLXT010000147.1:0-2574 GCA_964387615.1 uncultured Ruminococcus sp. | reverse complement strand
TGATATTTATAATATCGGGGCTTACCGATATTATAGACGGCTTTATCGCGCGAAAATTTGATATGATAAGTGATTTTGGCAAGGCGTTTGACCCCGTTGCCGATAAGCTTACGCAGATTGCTATGATGTTTTGTCTGGTTACGCGCTTTCCGCTTATGCTGATACCGCTTGTGTTGCTTATTATCAAGGAATCACTTGCCGCGATTATGAATATGATAACCCTAAAAAAAGCGGGTTATGTCGTATCGGCCGTCTGGCACGGAAAATTAAATACCGTGTTAATTTACGCCACAATGTTTATACATATCGTATGGTTCACTATTCCCAAAACCGTTTCAAATATTTTAATTGTGATATGTATCGCAATGATGTTTGTTTCCTCGTTCCTTTACACCAAGTCTGACGTTAAGGCAATAAAAAAAGAAATGCCAAAAAGCTAAATTCGCCTGACGGCGAGCTAAATGCACCTACGGTGCGCTAAATTCTTAATAGAGCTAAATGTGTCTGCGACACGCTGAAGGCGAATTTAATTTAGCTACACATAGTGTAATTTAGCTGTAAGCAACGCTTACAATTTTGCTGCCGCAAGCGCGGCAATTTAGCTGATAAATAAAATTAAAGTAAAGCACTTGCTATAGCAATATAGCAGGTGCTTATGATTTTTTTGTAACGTATTATAGTTTGTGATATAATATTTTCGGTGATGAATATGAACTTACCAAAGCGAAAACCGACACGGTTGAAAGATTATGATTACAGTAGTAACGGTGCGTATTTTGTTACAATATGCACCAAAGACAAACAAAATATTTTATGCAATATTGTAGGGGAGGGTCTCTGCGCCCTCCCGTCGATAAAATTAACGCTAATCGGTGAAATTGTAAAACAATCGATTAAATACATCAACAATAATTACGATTATATATCGGTTGACAAATATGCTATTATGCCAAATCACATACATTTGATTATTACAAACCAAACGGGAGGGCACGGAGACCCTCCCCTACAAGTGTATGATATAATTGGTCGGTTTAAATCTTTTACCGACAGTAAATATAACGATACTCTTTGGCAAACATCTTTTCACGATCATATTATCCGCGATGAAAACGATTATTTAAAAATATGGAATTATATTGATACCAACCCTCAAAAACGGAATGAAGACTGTTTTTTTGCTTTAATTGCGCAATTACTTTTTAAGCTTGTTATCTACAACATCGGCAAGTATGCTCTGGAATTCGTCCATAGAGATAGCACCGAGGTCTTCGCCCGAACGGTGACGAACCGATACTGTTTTGTTTTCGATATCCTTGTCGCCCAAAATAATCATATAGGGCACCTTTTCAAGCTGTGCATTTCTGATTTTATATTTGAGTGTGTTCTGGCTGTCGTCTACAGTTACGCGATATTTTTTAGCGGCAAGGCAAGCTCTGATTTCTTCGGCGTAGTCATTAGCGCGGTCGGTAATGGTAAGAATACGAACCTGCTCGGGCGACATCCAGGTGGGCAGTGCACCGGCATATTTTTCTATAAGGTATGCAAGAGTGCGCTCATAGCAACCAAGACTTGTGCGGTGGATGATATAGGGCAGCTTTTTCTGACCGTCAGCATCGGTGTAGTACATACCAAACTTTTCGGCGAGTAGCATATCTATCTGAATTGTAACGATGGTGTCTTCTTTGCCAAAAACATTTTTGTACTGTATGTCAAGCTTAGGTCCGTAGAAAGCGGCTTCATCAATACCGATTTCATAGTTAACGCCCAAGTGTTCGAGTATTTTTGCCATGGTTTCTTGTGCGGCATTCCACTGTTCAGCGGTGCCCTCGTACTTGTCGGTATTGTTAGGATCCCATTGTGAAAAACGGAAAGAGCAGTCTTCAAGAAGACCTACTGTGCCAAGGAAGTATTTGCAAAGGCTTAAGCAATCGGCAAATTCCTGCTCTAACTGGTCGGGACGAAGCACTAAGTGACCCTCTGAAATGGTGAACTGACGCACGCGGATAAGACCGTGCATTTCACCCGAATCTTCGTTACGGAAAAGGGTAGAGGTTTCACCCAATCGCATGGGCAAATCGCGGTAACTACGTGCTTGATTTAAATATACTTGATACTGGAACGGACAGGTCATAGGGCGCATTGCAAGACATTCTTTTTCTTCGTCGTGTGGGTCGCCCAAAATAAACATACCGTCAAGGTAGTGATCCCAGTGACCTGAAATACGGTAAAGGTCGCGCTTTGCCATAAGCGGTGTCTTGGTAAGCAGGTAGCCGTGCTCTTGCTCAATGTCCTCAACCCAACGCTGTAAAAGCTGTATTACGCGTGAACCCTTTGGCAAAAGAATAGGTAGACCCTGACCGATTGCATCAACCGTGGTAAAGAAGCCAAGCTCACGGCCAAGCTTGTTGTGGTCGCGACGTTCTGCTTCTTCAACCATTTTAAGATATGCGTCAAGCTCATCCTGAGTCTTAAATGCTGTACCGTAGATACGGGTGAGCATCTTGTTGTTTTTGTCATTTTTCCAATAAGCACCTGACTGACCTGTAATTTTAAATGCCTTAAGTGCTTTGG
>CAYLXT010000146.1:0-2659 GCA_964387615.1 uncultured Ruminococcus sp. | reverse complement strand
AAAGAATTGCATTACGTCGTTCTATTGCGAGCATTTAAACAGTTCTCTCTTTCTTCAAGTTTAGTTTACAAAATACTTTGCCACATTTTTTCGTCGGGGTGAGGAATTACAGCGCTGTCCAAGAACATACCGTTTTCACCTGCACCCTGTTTTGCGCGTTCAATCGCGGCTTCTACTGCGGCGATTTCGCCTGTGAGCAATAAGTAGGATTTACCGCACATACCACGTGAAAGACGAAGTTCTATTAAATCTACAAGTGATGTTTTTGCTGCTATATCGGCTGCAACTATCGCCGCGCATGATGAAAAGGTTTCAAGCACACCAAGCGCATTTGGACTGCCTATATCGGTTGTACCGTAAAGCGCTGTAAAGATGCTTTCGTGTGGATTGCCAAGCACGAACTTGTCGATAAGCATATCGGGCATCCGTGTTGCAGCGGCATCGCATGCGGCGCGCACCGCACTGAGTTCACCCGAGATTAGCACCATATATTTACCGGGGCATACAGTGGTAGCTTCTATAATCTCGACCTCTGCGGTTTTTACCATTATGTCAGCCGCCCTCATACCCGACGATACTGTTTTATATTCAACCATTGCAAGTGCTTTTCTCATTATTTACACCTATTGTTTCTCTATAATAATTGCAGTTTTACCAACTGCGGTTACTATTCCGTTTACAGGCGAATGTAACGCTACGCTTAAACCTTCGCCTGCGTTGGCAATTAACTGTTTTTCAGTGACTGTGTCACCTTTTTTTACTGTTGGCACACTGGGTGCGCCTACGTGTTGACTAAGTAAAACTGTTACTTTTTTAAAGTTTGGCACTGCCTCTATTACAGGAGCAGATTTATTATATTTTTTTAGACCTATACGACTTGTAAGTCGCGACATAGGAACCTGGCGAAGCGGTCTTTTGGGATTTACCACAGGCGTTTCTTTTACATGCTGTGGTTTAACGCCCGCCTTGCGAAGTTCGGTTTTGCAAGCCGCCAGCAACATTCTCGGCGACAGATTTTGCACACACGAATACTGCTCGCAAAGTCCACAACCCGAACAATACATCGCGTCTAAATACGGTGCCGCATCGTTGGTTATTCCGTTGGATGCCACACGCATAAATTCTGACGGGTTTATAGGGTGACCCAAAAGGTTTCGCGAACAAAGGCTTGTGCAGTAACTACACTGACAACAAGCCGCCATAGCGCGTTTCATATCTATAAAGGTCTTGGATTGTCGTCTTATGATAAGTGGGTGATTGTTTGGTAATACAAGCACCGCATTAGTAGTCTTGGTTACGATATTAGCCTTGCTACCAAGTGTTCCCATCATAGGTCCACCTATTATAAAAGCGGGATCGGGTGTGGTAATCTCGCCTGCAAGCTTAATTATTTCACCTACAGTCACACCAATCGGTACACGCACCGTAACGGGATTTTGGACCTCACCCGCTATGGTAACGTACTTGCGTGTTACGGGGCGTCCGTTCATTGCGCGATAAAGGTTATAAACCGTTTCAACGTTAAGCACCATAACACCAACCGACAACGGTATATCACCCGGTGGTACTATTCTGCCCGTAACCTCATACGTGAGAATAACCTCGTCACCTGCGGGATACACGTCATCAAGACGGTAAATTTCTATATTTGGAAAAAACTCTACAAAAGGGGTTATCGCCTCGGCCGTTTCAACATATGACTTCTTAATGGCAACACATACCCTTTTGGCGTTTACTGTTTTCGAGATTAGTTGGAGGGCTTCAAAAATTTCGTGAGGGTGGGTCTCAAGCACCTGACGGTGAAGCTTGAGTAGTGGCTCACACTCAGCGCAATTAAGAATTATGGTATCTGCTTTTTCGCTCAGCTTTGCATAGGTTGGAAATCCTGCGCCTCCTGCGCCTACGATACCGTTTTCTTTCAAGATGCCCTGAAGTTCAGTAAGTTTCATTTATTATAACTCCGGTAAACCGATTCCGTTATCAACAATACCAACTATTGCAGCGTCAACAGGAGCATTCTGCATATCGCAGCCAATTCTTGCAGCAGAGCCTGTTGCAACGAGTACAACCTCGCCAATACCTGCGCCAACGTTGTCTATCGCTACAATTTTTGCCTTGGGGTCACCAAGTTTTTCCATAGGCTCAATAACCATAAATTTGGAGCCTATCAATTTTTCATTTTTACGGGTAGAAACGATAGTTCCTACTACTTTTCCGACTATCATTCTAACAGTCCCTTTCAGATAAATTCGTTTGCCCGAAGGCTTTGGGGAAGAGGGGTTTACCTCTTCCCCTGAAAAAGATTACTTGAGTGTGGGAAGAATTTTCTCTACGTCTGCGTGAGGTCTTGGGATTACGTGTGTTGCGATAACTTCGCCCAAAGAACCTGCAGATGAAGAACCAGCTTCTACAGCAGCCTTAACAGCGCCTACGTCGCCACGTACCATTACAGATACAAGGCCAGAACCTATTTTTTCTGTACCGATAAGCTCTACGTTTGCAGCCTTTACCATTGCGTCAGCAGCTTCAATTGCAGCTACAAGACCACGGGTTTCTACCATACCTAATGCTTCGAGTGCCATTTGCGTTTCCTCCTGTTTAAATTTTTAATTTATTAAATAAAATTTAATACAAAATTATTTAAGTGTGGGAAGAATTT
>CAYLXT010000145.1:0-2774 GCA_964387615.1 uncultured Ruminococcus sp. | reverse complement strand
ACTGTTTTATCAATAATCGGTTTTCTCATTCGAAAGCCGTAGGAGGAATATATTATGGAAGAAAAACAAAAATTTTACATCACAACCGCCATTGCTTACGCTTCACGTAAGCCGCACATCGGTAACGCCTATGACATAGTTCTTGCCGATATGATTGCCCGCTACAAAAAAATGATGGGCTTTGATGTTTATTTAATGACAGGCTCTGACGAGCACGGTCAGAAGATTGAAGAATATGCAAAAGCTGACGGCATATCACCAAAAGAATTCGTTGATAACGCCGCCGCTAATATAAAGACAGTTTGGGATAGCCTAGATACTTGTTATGACAAGTTTATCAGAACTACTGATGATTATCACGAGGATGCCGTTCAAAAGATATTTAAAAAGCTTTATGACCAAGGCGATATTTACAAAAGCACTTATGAAGGTAAGTACTGTGTGCCTTGCGAGTCTTTCTACACCGAAAGCCAGCTTGTAGACGGCAAATGCCCCGACTGCGGTCGCGAGGTTATTGATTCTAAAGAAGAAGCATACTTCCTGCGTCTTTCAAAATATCAGGATAAATTGGTTGAATACTACGAGCAGAACCCTGATTTTATCAAACCCGAATCACGTAAAAATGAAATGCTCAACAACTTTATAAAGCCAGGTCTTCAGGACTTATGTGTGTCACGCTCGTCGTTTAAGTGGGGCGTGCCCGTAAGCTTTGACGACAAACACGTTATCTACGTTTGGATTGACGCGCTTTCTAACTATATCACAGGTATCGGCTACAACCCTGATGGTAGCAGTGAGCAATACAAAAAGCTCTGGCCTGCCGATTTGCACGTTATAGGTAAAGATATCGTTCGTTTCCACACGATTTATTGGCCCATTATTCTTATGGCTCTCGGTGAACCGCTACCAAAGCAGGTTCTCGGTCACCCGTGGGTGCTTGTGGGCGACGATAAAATGTCAAAATCAAAGGGCAACGTTATCTACGCCGATGAATTAGCCGCTCGTTTTGGCATAGATGCGGTGCGTTATTATCTGCTTTCAGAAATACCGTTTACTCAAGACGGCACTATCACCTATGAAAGCTTTATAACCAAGTTTAATGCCGACCTTGCAAACACTCTGGGTAACCTTGTAAACCGCACCGTTGCTATGACCAACAAGTATTTTGGTGGTAAAGTAACTGCTCCCGACACACGTGAAGAACTTGACAACGAACTTATTGCTTGCGCCAATGAAACAATCACAAAATATTATTCTTTAATGGATGCTTACCGTAACGCTGACGCTTGCGAATGTGTAATAAACTTTGCAAAACGCCTGAATAAATATATTGATGAAACAACGCCTTGGGTGCTTGCTAAAGACGAGGCAACTCTCCCTCGTCTAAACGCGGTGCTTTATAACTTACTCGAAGGCATAAGGCTTCTCGGCACTATGCTTACCCCTGTAATTCCTTCAAGTTGTAAGAGCATTGCCGCTCAAATTAACACCGATAACGTTGAGTTAGAGTTTGGCAAGGTAAACGAATTCACCGTAGGCGAAGCAACTCCGCTTTTTGCAAGAATAGATATGCCAAAGGTTTTGGAAGAAATCGCCGCCGAGCAGACTAAAAAAGCGGCAGAAGCCGAAAAGGCTGAAAACACAGTAAAACTTCCCGAAATTTCTATCGACGATTTTGCAAAGGTTGAACTTACAACCGCTAAAATTATTGCCTGCGAGTCAATACCAAAGGCAAAGAAATTGCTCAAACTCACACTCGATGATGGTAGTGGAAAGCCAAGAACCGTAGCATCGGGAATTGCAAAGTATTATACTCCTGATGACCTTATCGGTCACACCGTAATTGTGGTATCTAACCTCAAACCCGCTGTTCTTTGCGGCGTTGAATCTAACGGTATGATTTTAGCGGCCGACTGCCCGAACGACGACGTAAAGGTTATCTTTGCAGACGATATTCCCGAAGGATGCAAAATCAGATAATGTATAGCGACGATTTAATAAATTCATACCCTATTTTTGACAGTCATTCGCATTATGACGATGAACGCTTTGACGATATTCGCGAGTCACTTTTTGCCGAAATGAAGCAAAACGGTGTTTGCGGTATCGTGACCTGCGGTTGTGACGAGCAATCATCAAAAGCGGCGCTACAAATGGCAGAGCAATATGACTTTGTCTATGCTGCTGTAGGTATTCATCCGGGTAATATTGATTCGGGCACTACCATAGAGCAGATAAAAAATTTCGCAAGCCATAAAAAGTGCGTTGCCATTGGTGAAATTGGCCTTGACTATTATTGGGTGGATGATAACAAACCGCAGCAAATCAAGATTTTCGAAGAGCAAATCAGACTTGCCAAAGAACTTAATTTACCAATAATTGTTCACGACCGTGACGCTCACGGAGATACCCTTGAAATCCTTAAAAAGCACAAACCCAAAGGCGTTGTGCATTGTTTTTCGGGTAGTGTAGAAATGGCGCAGGAAATAATCAAACTCGGCATGTATATTGGTGTGGGTGGCGTTATCACCTTTAAAAATGCAAAAAAACTGCCTGACGTAGTGCGTATCATCCCTGATGAGCTGCTACTTGTTGAAACCGATTGCCCTTATCTTGCTCCCGAGCCATATCGTGGTAAGCTTTGCCATTCGGGAATGATAAAATATACCGCCCAAAAAATTGCCGAATTGCGTGGCGCAACAACCGAACAAATTTTAAATTTAACTGCTCAAAATGCTAAAAATTTGTTCAATCTATGAATGAATAATCACCCC
>CAYLXT010000144.1:0-2783 GCA_964387615.1 uncultured Ruminococcus sp. | reverse complement strand
TTGGTGGCTCAACGCACGGGGCAGTCGAATGCCCTGCTGTAATCCGGCGTCAATTTCTTTTAAGGTAATAGTTCGATTGTCTCCGGAATAGTTAAAGGTCAATACAACCTTATCGTCATATACAAAAACTGAGTTTAAGAAGATTTTGATCAAGCGCTTTTGACATTCGATGTCCGTATAATCCATATTGGTGAACTGATGCAGAAAATGCAGTATACGTTCTTTATTGAGTCCAAGGTTTTCTTTCAGGCGGGCTTCTGCTAAAGCAATTTTTATTTCGTCTTTCTGCTCCTCAAGCTCATCCATACGGCTCTTGGTGGCTTCGTTGATAATTCCTTGCTCAATAGCTCTCACCAAATTAGCAATGGATTTTTCAATATCAGTAAGAGCCTGCCTTAAAGACTCGGTATATGACGTTTCCGCATTTTGCTCCAAATAATACTGATACGTATTCTCGGCAATGAACTCAATCATATCTTCATCTTTTACGAGATCGATTATGTATTCTAATACAAGATTTTCAATCCATACTTGGCGAACTGGCTTTTTAGTACACATCTTTTTGCGCTGATTGTGACAGTAGTAATAGTGATGACGGTTACCGGTTTTGCTTGTTCCGCTTACTCCTACCATCATCGCACCGCATTTACCGCAAAATAACTTTTCGGTTAACAGATACTCTACTTTGGCATTCTTGTGTGCGGCAGCACGTTGATTGTATTTTAACATTTCCTGAACCTTATAAAATGTCGCTGTATCCACGATGGGCGGAATAGCGTTCTCCAAACGCACCTCATCCTTATAGGTATAAATACCAATGTACTTTTCATTTTTTAGCATAGTCCGTAAACTGTTGTGAGTAAACGGTTTGCCCTTCAAGGTGCGGTGTCCTCTTGCATTTAATTCTCGTACTATTTGAGCAATCGTCTGTCCTTGTGCATATAAATTAAACACAAGTTTAACAGTCGGCGCACTCTCGGGGTCAATAATAAACTTTTTATCGGGACCTGTGAGGTATCCTAACGGTCTGTTTCCACCTGTGCTCTGTGCTTTTGCGGCGCTGGCGCGTTGACCTCTCTTGATATTTTGAGAAAGCTGTTCGGAATAATAGGCTGCCATACCTTCAATAACGGCTTCCAAAATAATGCCTTCGGGTGTGTCGGGTATCATTTCGGCTACATAATAGATTTTAACGCCGTTTTTCTTTAGGTGATATTTGTTAAGTGCGATTTCTTCCTTATTTCTGCCTATGCGGTCAGTCTTCCATACGATCAATGCATCAAACTTTTTGTTTGCGGCATCTGAAAGCATCAATTGGAATTGTTCTCGGTTATCGTTTCTGCCGGTCTGTGCTCGGTCGGCATATACATGAATTATTGTTAATCCGTGCTCAGCCGCATAGCGTTCAGCTTCCGCAACCTGACCTTCAATCGACTGTTCACCTTGTCTATGACTCGAAAAACGGGCATAAACAACAGCGTTCATTATATTACTCCTTTACCGTTTCTAATCCTAAAGCCAGTCTGGCAGTATTACGATCCTTTAAACTGGCTTTATCATATGCGTGTGCGACCTCGGTTGCCCAAGCGGACAATTCGGGAATTTTGCATGAGTCGTCGCCTGCCCACACTTCAAGAGGAACTCCGGTTGCTTTTGTTAGTTTCAAGGCAATGTGCAAAGGGGCGTACTTCATTCTGCGGGTAATGATTGATCGCAAATCCCTGTCCGGAAGCTTTGTTAATTCAACAAGGTCACCAAGGTCTAGCTTTTTCAAATCATAAGTTACTTCTATGAAAATTTTATAAAATGGTTTTCCTTTTAATGATTCGAAGAAAACATCATTCATTTCAGTTCCGTAAATCAAATGCTCTAATGAAACGTTCAGTTTACGTGCATACTTCATGACCTGATCGATTTTTGGCGTACGCTGATCTAACTCATATCTGCTTAAAATCTGCTTTGAAGTACCCAATTTTTTCGCAAATTCATCCTGTGTCATACCCATATCTTTACGAATTTCTCTGAGTCTTTCACCAAAGGTGGAAGACTCTTTTTGTTCTTCAGATAAGCTTTCAATTATCTCCTGCATTCTTTTTTCGTCCATAATAACAACTCCTTTTTGATATCTACAAGCGTATTATAGCATATTAAATCAACAAAAGCAACACTAAATTGTTAAAACGCTGAATTTTATAAAAATAATCACCATACAGTTGACTTATAAGAGCGGATATGGTAGTATAATAGCAGAAGTCAACCGATTGGTGATTTTTAAAATTGACTACAACATACCGGTAATGTTTGAGTCAGGAGGTGATAAAAACTATTCCCGTTATTCGGATCGATCCGAAATCTATTCCCAGTATGGAGAAAAAATTACTGTGTGCCACGTTCTTGGAAGCGGTTATTCGTTTTTATAAGGATCCTAACAACGAACTTGCTTTTCAAAGGTGGTGTGCAGAGAAAGGAGGAAATGCCTATGGATCAAAAGACGGCTGATATGCTTCGAGAGAAATATCCCAATCATATCCCTTTGGAAGTAGCGTCAAAGTATTTGGGTGTATCGCCCAGACAATTGTCCAGGCTGATTGCGGAAGGCAGAGAGCCTTATTCGTTGCTTGGTGGCAATATCGGTACGCGACAGAAATACGTTCGTGTTTATACTGAACGGTTGATTGCTTATCTGCGCGGCGAACCGTTGGATTAACAATTAACAATAACCTTTCGCAAGGGAGGTGGTTGTCTTCTGATAGAGCAATCAATATTTAATGTCAGGTGATATG
>CAYLXT010000143.1:0-2785 GCA_964387615.1 uncultured Ruminococcus sp. | reverse complement strand
GCCAAATTGCTCGTCTAAAATCTTTTTTGAAAAAACGAAATTTTCATATGTGCTGGTGGCGGCTTCCTCTTTTATGATTTTATCCGCCGTAACGCCGTTGTTGATAAGATAATTTTTCATAGCCTCGGCTTCGGATATTTCTTCTTGATTGCCCTGACCACCGCTTACAACAATTACGGCATCAGGGTTTTGGTTGTGATAATTAACCGCTTTGTCAAGCCGCTTTTTCAAGGTAAGGCTTGGCGTTTTGCCGTGTACCGCCGCGCCTAAAACAATTACAGCGTCTTCCTTGTAAGTAACATTATCGCTTTTACCGTAGATAATTAAAAATGACGAGAAAACAACCGCAATGCTAAGACCTGCAATAAGCAACACTTTAAGCCATTTTGTAAGTTTTTTAAATAATAATGCAACAAGTAAAATTACCGCACCAAAACCAACGGTCAAAAAGCTGCCGAGATTAACGTTTGAAACAAAGAACAGCGCAATACCGTTTAGCGTAATCAACGCGCCAATGGCAGCAACAATTATTTTTAAAATAGATTTCATACAATCACCGATTAAAGTATAACATTAAATAAAAAACAGGACAAGGTAATTAAAGGATATTTAAATAAATCTTAAAAATTGTTATGTAGGGACAGGCGTTCTCGACTGTCCGTGAAACATAATTACATATTGTAATTTAAACAATGTGATACAAATAATAATGTTTAATTAGATAGATTTTGATTTTTCTATAATTTAATCTCAAACGGACAGTCGGGGACGCCTGTCCCTACAATAAAAACGTAAACACCCAAACCACTTACGGTTTGGGTGCTGTATTTATCGCTTTTTAGCTAAATTGTCGCTGTGCGACAGCGAAATTGTAAGCTTTGCTTACAGCTAAATTTGTGCTACGCACAAGCTAAATTAAATTCGCATTCCGCGTGTCGCAGACACATTTAGCTCTGTCAGGAATTTAGCTGAGCGTAAGGTCAATTTAGCTCGCCACAATGCGAATTTAGCTATTTTGAAAAGCGTTACCGCTTTTCAAAATACTCCTCATACCACACAAGGAAGGTGTATATTGTCCATACCTTGCGCCAGTTGTCAGAGTCAACGCTCAGGTAATCGTCAAATATTTTGTTTATTGCATCACGGTCAAAGAACTTGTCCGCAATATCACTGTTAAAAAGTCTTATAACGTCGGCGTTGTAGCGTTCATCCGCCATCCACATTCTGATTGGCACTACAAAGCCTAACTTTTTGCGGAATGCTATCTCCTGTGGCAACACCTTTGCGGCGGCGGTGCGTAATGCTACCTTGTTTTGCTCGTCGTTCACCTTATACTTTGACGGCATACGGCTTGCAATATCAAAAATGCGCATATCGGTAAGCGGCATACGCACTTCAAGACCTGCGGCGCGGCTCATTTTGTCAACGTTTAGGTAAATATCACCCTCGAGCCATACCTGAATATCAACGTCCGACATTTTAGATAGCGGGTCAAGACCTTCGTTCTCGGTATAAATATCGCGCACCAAATCAATTGGCTCAAAGTTTTCGTAATATTTTTTAAGAATCAGACGTTTTTCGTCTTCTTTCATAATATTGGTATTGCCAACATAAAAGGTTTTAAGGTTGTCGCCGTATCTTTCAGCGTTGCGGTACATATTATATCCGCCAAAAAATTCGTCAGCGCCCTCGCCTGAGTAGCAGATTTTTGTGCCCTTAGCGGTGGCGATGCAACCCAGCGCAAAAGCAATAGCCGAAGCATCACCTAACGGCTGCTCCATATTATACATAACATAGGGCACAGCGGCAAAATAATCTTCGGGGGTTATAACGCAGCGGTTAAATTTACGGTTTAAAATATCGGCAGTTTCACGTGCCAGTCCTGATTCATCAAGGCGGCTGTCGTCATAACCACAGCTGTTGCAGGCAGGCGCGTCGGACACTGCCAAAACATAAGACGAATCTACACCGCCCGAAAGAAAAGACTCAACGTATTCGTCGTCGGTTTTAACTTCACGCATAACGTCTGCAAGAGTAGTGTGAATTTCATCTGCCCACTCGTCAAGACTTTTTGTGTTATCGGGGTTAAAGGTGGGCTTGAAATAACGGGTAATTTTTATTTCGCCGTTTTTAAAGGTCATATATCTGCCGGGAAGCAACTTTTTAACACCCTTAAAAAATGTTTCCTCGCCCGTGGTATAGGTCATGGTAAGATATATTTGCAGCATCTTTTGGTTTAACTCTTTTGTAAAACCGTCCCCGTCCATAATCTCATGAATGGTGGTGCCGTAAAGCAGTTTACCGTCTGCGGTTACATAGTAGTAAAACGGCTTTGTGCCAAACTGGTCGCGCAGACAAAACAAAGTGTCTGTATCGCTATCGTAAATCGCAAAGGCAAACATACCATAGATATGATTTGCCATATCGCCGCCCCATTTTTTGTATGCGGCAATAATTATTTGTTCTTCCTTCTGTTCACGAGGTAAGCTGGCATCAATACCAAGCTCCTCGCAAAGCGATTTATGATTGCGGATGTGTCCGCTGTATTTTTTAAGTTCTATCATTTTAAAACCTTCTAAAATTTTATTATCTGCATTTTAGCATATTTTGCGACATAATTCAACAATATGTTAAATTATATCTTGTGTTTTAGTATTGGTTTTGTTTTAAATATTAAAACATAATTGTTATGGTACAATAGATAGGTGACAAAATAAAAAGAAAATTCATCTCAAATATGGTATGATGTTAATAACGACAAAAACAAAGTACCATATGAGGTGAA
>CAYLXT010000142.1:0-2798 GCA_964387615.1 uncultured Ruminococcus sp. | reverse complement strand
CGGAAAATATGAAATAATTCACTACCGTGAATTATGAAATTTTCTGCTAACGCAGAAAGTGAAATAAAATTCGCCTCTTCATATTTGCGAAGCAAATATTTCATACGCATAGCGCATTTCATAGCGAAGCTATTTCACTCGCCGTAAGGCGAATTTCATTGAAAAACCGACTTGTGTGATACAAGTCGGTTTTTCTTGGCACGCTGAAAGGGATTTTCCGGCGCAACGCGCCTATCGCCTCGCTTCGCTCGTTGCCCACGTCGGCAAAAATAGTCCACCGGACTATTTTCTTCCGCTAACGCTCCCTCCTTGTTCGAATCCCTTCATATGTACATAAAAAATCAAAAAGGAACCAATCCTTGCGGACTGATTCCTTTTTAATTGGCACGCTGAAAGGGATTCGAACCCCCGACCCTCTGCTTAGAAGGCAGATGCTCTATCCAACTGAGCTATCAGCGCATAGTTGTCCTATTGGCAACGCATAGTATTATATCATAAGCGTTCAAAATAATCAAGTATAAATTTATTTTTTCAATCATAACAAAATTTATTTTTTCAATCAATAAAAGTATATACAAAAAAAGTTCACCTTTTCGATAAAATAAGACCGCTTTTAAATTGACAAATAAAGGTATATTATTATATAATTATTTTAATAAAACCTTGCTTTAATAGGAGAAGACACTATGAATTACAAAGTAAATTACAAGGTAAATAATGTTATGGATGTATCGCCTCTTGGCTCATGCTTTTTAGAGGGTGAAATCGGCGCGCGCTTTGACCGTTTTATACTTGAAAGAGTCAGCGGTGAATTTGCGCTCGAAGAAATTTTGCGCGAAGCCGAGGACTTTTTTGCTACGCAATATGACGATATTTATACCTTCGGCTATTGGAGAAGTGAGTTCTGGGGCAAGTTGATGCTCAGTGCCGTAAGATGCTGTCAATATAAAAACGATAACGTTTTAAAAGAAGAACTTCGCAAGTCCTGTCATAAAATGCTGTCCTTACAGCGAGAGGACGGATACCTTTCTACATACAGAAATTCAGACAATATCTACCCCGTAGACGTAATAAAATCCGCGCTCTATTCGGGCTGGGAGGCAAACTACTGCTGGAATATCTGGGGCATAAAATACACATTGTGGGCACTTATTGAAGCCGCTATGTATATGGATGATGAAAAAATCCTTACAGGCGCTACCAAACTTGCCGACTGGGTTGTTGCAAAATTTGAAAATGACGGCACGCGTGTTAAAGACAGCGGCGTTATGGACGGTATGCCTTCGTCTTCTATTCTTAAACCTATGCTCGTGCTTTACAGAATTACCGCCGATGAAAAATATCTTGAATTTGGTAAAAGCATTGTAAAAGAGTGGGTGCGTGACGATGATGAGCGTCCCAACCTTTTAAATAACGCTTTATCAGGCGTATCTGTTGCCGAGTGGTATGGAATATCAAGCAAAAAGCTTAATGAAGGTCACGACCTGGGTTCCGACTGGGTTCCAAAGGCTTATGAAATGACAAGCTGTTTTGACGGTATTATTGAGCTTTACCGCATTACAGGCGAAGAAGTTTTGCTTGAGGCTTCAAAGGCGTTTTATGAAATTCTGCTTAAATACGAGAGCAATATATTGGGCTCGGTTGGCTATTGCGAACGTTACCAGAATGCCGCCTACTATGCCGACGCTGCCACCGAAATCTGTGACGTTTTACATTGGATGCGTCTATGCTACGAGCTGTTCAGAATTACAGGCAACGTAAAATATATGCACTCTTTTGAAAAGGCTTTTGTAAACGCCTATATCGCGGGTGTTTATGCCGACGGCAAAAACGGCGCTTTCTTTGTACGCAGCGCGGGTCGTCACTACACTGCGCTTCCACAGTGTGAAACAAAATATCAGCACTGCTGCCTTAATAACGTAGGTCGTGGCTTTACCAATGCGGCAGAAGCTCAAGTAACCAAGAGTGAAAAAGGCTATTTTATCAATATGTTTACCCAAAGCTATGTGCGTTTCGGCGATACCGAAATCCGCGTTGGCGCAAACTATTTCGACAGCGGTTGGGTTGGTATTGCAGTAAGAAATCCCGAAGAAGGTAAAAAGCTTTATATTCGTATTCCCGAATGGAGTAAAAACACAAAGCTTCGCGTAGGTCTTGGCGACGAGGTTGCTATTCCCTGCGGTGAATATTACGAGGTAACACTTGAGCCCGATACCACCATTATGAAGGTGCGATTTGATATGGCGGTTGAGGTTATAAACTGCGAATGGCAAGATATTCCCGACAGTGACTATCACCTCCACCGTTGGAGAGACGGTATGTACGGCCTTTGCAACAAAGACTGTATGCTGCCCTGCTCTAAAATCACATTGCGCCGCGGCCCTGTAATCTTAGCACGTAGTAAAAAGTTTGGCGCAACTGAGGAAGATATGTTTTCTGCCAACACTCTTTATGGCAAGAATATTGAAAGCATCATAGCGCCTCATATTCCAAACAACACAGGCGCACTTGTTACAACTAGAGTGATGATTACGGTTGAGGGCGAAAAGAAAGAATACATTATGTGCGACTTCGCGTCTGCGGGTAATGTTGACAGCAGCGATCCAAAGCTTTTCTCAATTTATCTGTAAAGGTTTATAACATTATGAACGAAAAATATATGACAATAGTTTTTGACGACGGACCACTTCCATTTATGTGCGAAATGGTATACCTTTTTAACCAATACGGTTTTAAGGCAGGCTTTGCCGTAATGGGTAGTAGAATTAATGACGATACCGAATATATGCTAAAACACG
>CAYLXT010000141.1:0-2800 GCA_964387615.1 uncultured Ruminococcus sp. | reverse complement strand
AAATACGCTTATAGATACAGGGGCCGCTTTTAAGGTCAAGCATATAGTGATAAAAGGTAAAGGGCTTGCCCTCGCGGTGCTTTTTAAGCATCAGTTCGGCAAGTTGCTCGTACTGTTCGAGAACTATTGGCAAATCCTCCGCAGTCAGCGCAGACGGATCATCCTCGGCGCAAACTACAGGCTCCATACTAAGCTCGGTAAAGCCGAGGGATAACATTTCTTTTATATCGTTTAAAAAGTCTGGGTTTGCGTGGGTAAAGGTGCCACGCATATAATAGTTTTTATTGCCTCGTTTTTCAACAAAACGTTGAAATTTTGGTACAATCTTATCAAAACTACCATTACCTGCAAAATCCACACGGTAACGGTCGTGTACTTCTTTTCTGCCGTCAAGGCTAAGTACCACGTTGCTCATCTCTCGGTTGGCAAAATCAATCACATCATCATCTACCAAAACGCCATTGGTGGTAAGAGTAAAACGGAAGTTTTTGCCCGCAGGCTTTTCTATCTCACGAGCGTAGGCAACAAGCTCTTTTATCATATCAAAATTCATAAGCGGTTCGCCGCCAAAGAAATCAACCTCAAGGTTGGTACGGCCCCGTGAATTTTCAACCAAAAAATCAAGCGCGCGTTTAGCCGTTTCAAGACTCATAATTGCACGGTCGCCGTGATATTTGCCTTGGCTTGCAAAGCAATAAGCACAATTAAGGTTGCAGGTGTGCGCTACGTGCAGACACAACGCCTTTATAACACCCGCGCTTTTCTTTTTAAGGTCACCCGCCATATTTTCAAAACTGTCAGGCGTAAAAAGCTTGCCCTGTGACTTAAGACTTTCTATATCATCACAACAATCAATAACATCCTGCTCGGTTATATCGCTGTATTTATTTGTTATTTCGGCAGTAATTTCTTCGCGGCTGTGGCTTTCATACATTTCTATAATATCATAAGCCACCTCGTCAACCAAGTGAACCGAACCCGAATATACATCTAACACTATATTTAATCCGCCGAGTTTATAGCAATGAATCATTATATATATCCTCTCATGAAAGATTGTCTGAATAAGATGCAGAAAGTCTTTTCTTCGGTACGGTAGGCGTACACAAGTACTCCGAGTACCGAAAAAAGACTTAAAAAGAAAAGTTTACATTTTGAAATCCGTGGGATTTCTCCTTTTAAAGAAAAAAGTCTTGTCAAAACGTTATGATTTAACAAGACTTCTTTTTAATTTTTTACTTTTCTTTTGGTCTGCGCTTATTCTGGCAATCTTATTTTGTTTCTTTGTTTTCGCATTCCTGATTTGCTATACCACAAGAGGTCTTGCAAGCAGACTGGCAAGAAGTCTGGCATTCGCCGCAACCGCCACATTTAGCGCTTTCGCAAAGATTTTTTGTTTCAAGTGTCTGAATACGTTTCATTATAGTTTCCTCCAAAGAGATTATTTTTTATCATTATATCACGGGCGTTTTGAAAAATCAAGATATATGTGTGGTTTTATTGTCGTTGTACTTAAAAGTTTATAAAAGCTAAATTCGCCTGACGGCGAGCTAAATGCACCTGCGGTGCGCTGAATTATTACCATAGCTAAATGTGTCTGCGCCACGCTTAGCGCGAATTTAATTTAGCTACGCGTAAGCGTTATTTAGCTGTAAGCACAGCTTACAATTTCGCTGCCGTGGTACACGGTAATTTAGCTTTAAGGTTTACACTTTATCTTATATTTATCCGCGCCGATTTTTTGAACAAGCAGCATACGCAAGTCGATAGCGTTGCCGCCTTCAACGGTTGATTTGTCTACAATATGCGATTGTTGGGGAGATACGTAAATATAAATATATTCCTTTGTTTCATAAATTTTTTGTATTGCGCTGTAATTTATAGCCGCCGCACCATTTGCGTTATTTCCGATTTGGTTTATTTCAAAACTTTGTTCACCAAAGGTTATTATGTTTTCCATTCCGTGTATTAGTTTGTTTTTGTTGTAAAGTATTCTTGGCAATATAAAACGAACAAAACCCAACATTAAGTAAAGAGTTATAAACATTAACATGCTCGGAAGTAAGTCAGTACTAAACGTTCCGTTAACGACTTCAAGGGTATACATCATAAACAAAAGCAAAAACACAATAATTAAAACAATATTAGGCCAACGTTGCTTTTTAGAAAACGAAAAAGCATAAAACTTTTTGACCGTTTCCCAATCATATTTTGAAGATGCTTTTATTTCCATATTATTCCCCCACTAATTTTTTGGCGAAGTCGACAAGCTCATCATCGCTGTAGAATTCTAAAGTGATGGTGCCCTTACCCTTTCCTTTTGATTTTATATCTACCTTTCTGCCGAGCTCGTTTTTAAGTGAGATTTCTACCTCACTGTAGAAATTGTTTTTTGCTGTAGGCGGAGTTTTCTTTGCGGTAACAGGTTTTGCCTTTGCCATAGACTCAAGCTCGCGAACAGAAGCTCCGGCTTTTGCGGCTTTTAACATCTCGTCTGCAAGCCCTTCATTGTCAGCTGCCAGAATTGCACGCGCATGACCTGCGGTAATTTCGCCGTTTTCTAAAGCGGATAAGGCGTTTTCGTCAAGATTCAAAAGGCGCAAAGCGTTTGTAACGGCGCTTCGTGATTTACCAACACTTTCGGCAACCTGCTCTTGCGTAAGACCATAACTGTCAATAAGCGTGCGGTAACCCTGCGCCTCTTCAACGGCGTTAAGGTCTTCGCGCTGTAAATTTTCTATAAGCGCAATTTCGTAATAATTTTGGTCATCAAGCTCTTTTATAACAACCGGCACTTCGC
>CAYLXT010000140.1:0-2925 GCA_964387615.1 uncultured Ruminococcus sp. | reverse complement strand
AAATTACCGGGTAGCCAAGTATAGTAAAGTTTGGCTTTTTGCTGTCGGGGAACACTTCACGAACAGCTTCACTATTGTAAGCGTTGCTATAGTGTGCTACAAGATGTCCGCCTGCCGAAAAACCTATTATACCGATTTTTTCGGTATCGCAGTGCCATTCGTCTGCGTTTTTGTAAATTTCTTCAAAAGCCGCCGCCACCTCACGAAGCTGTACAGGGTAACGATGTGGCGCGCAAGAATAACGAAGAACAATCGCGTTAAATCCCCAATTTAAAAATTTAAGTGCGATAGGCTCTGCCTCTCGCTCTGAACAGTAGGCATATCCGCCGCCCGGGCATATAAGTATTGTCGGGCGCATCTCGTCTTCTCTGCCCATCTCAGCAAGATTTCGGGGCAAATAGCAGGTAAGGATAGGGTTGCGGTCAGCCAGACCTAAAAATTCATATTTTTCTTTTAGATTAATTTCAATAATTCTCATATTATCACCTTATTTTAGAAAAACTTCATTGTAACGCGCAATTGCTTCTTTTATAATTTTGATAGCCTCGTCAGCATTTGCCACCTCTTCTACCGCGGTTTCTTTTTCCTCAAGATTTTTATACACCGCAAAGAAATGACGCATTTCATCAAACAAGTGACGCGGCAGTTCATCAATGGACTTATACATATTATAGTTAGGGTCACTGTAAGGAATTGCGATAATTTTTTCATCACGTGAACCGTTATCTACCATCGCAATAATACCTATCGGATACGCGCGTACAAGCGTAAGCGGTTCTAAATCCTCGGCGCAGATAAGCAACACATCAAGCGGGTCGTTATCGTCACCATAGGTGCGGGGGATAAACCCATAGTTTGCAGGATAGTGTGTCGATGTATAAAGCACACGGTCAAGAATTATATATCCCGTTTCTTTATCAAGCTCATATTTTTTACGACTACCCTTTGGAATTTCAATTACGCACAAAAAATCGTCCGGTTTTATTCTTTCGGGAGATACATCATGCCAGATATTATTCATAAAATCACCTTCGCCTTTTTATTTATGTTATCACATTTTTATCATAAAATCAACGTAAAATACTTTACTTGACTAAAATAGATATATTTGTTAAAATGTTTTGGCAATTAAATTTGAGGAGTTAATTATGGAAAGAGAAAAATTAGGAAGCAGACTTGGCTTTATACTGCTTAGCGCAGGCTGCGCCATAGGCTGCGGAAATGTTTGGAAGTTTCCTTGGATGTGCGGCGAATACGGCGGCGGTATATTTGTACTTATATATCTGCTGTTTTTGGTTATATTGGGTCTGCCCGTTATGATAATGGAATTTTCGGTAGGCCGCGCCAGTCAGGCAAGCGTTATAAAATGCTATCAGAATCTTGAAAAGCCAAAACAAAAATGGCACTATCACGGTGTTGCCGCATTTATAGCAAATTTGCTGCTTATGATGTTTTACACATCGGTAGCCGGTTGGATTCTTTACTACTTTGTAAGCTTTGTTAAAGGCGATATGACAGGGATCACCGATACAGCATCAACCGAACTTTTTGGTAATATGCAGTCAAACGTGCCTGTTATGGTAGGCTTTATGGCGGTGGTTGTAGTTCTTGGTTTTGCCATTTTATGCTTCAGCCTACAAAAAGGTCTTGAAAGAATAACAAAATATATGATGGTGCTGATGCTTGCTTTAATGGTGATTCTTGCCATTCGCGGTTTCTGGCTTGACGGCGCAAAAGAGGGATTGTCATTCTATCTTAAGCCCGATGTTACCAAAATAAATGGCAACGTTATTGTAGGCGCTATGAATCAATCGTTCTTCACCTTGAGTCTTGGTATTGGTTCTATGGCTATTTTTGGCAGCTATATCGGCAAAGACCGTACGCTTATGGGCGAATCAATCAATATTCTTGTTCTTGATACCTTTGTAGCCCTTATGTCAGGTCTTATCATATTCCCCGCTTGCTTTACATTTGATGTTGATCCAGGCAACGGACCGAGTCTTTTATTTGTGGCTATGGCAAAGGTGTTTAACAGTATGCAGGGCGGCAGAATATGGGGCTCATTATTCTTCCTGTTTATGTTTTTTGCAGCTATATCTACCGTACTTGCCGTTTTTGAAAATATACTTGCCTGCGTGCGTGAAATTACCGGTTGGAAACGAATAAAAGCTTGCATTATCTGTTGTGTAGCAATGCTTATCCTATCTCTCCCCTGCGCACTGGGTTATAATGTGTGGAGCGATTTTCATCCGTTTAATTCAAGCTCTGCTGTTCTTGACCTTGAAGATTTTCTTGTTAGCAACTGCTTGTTGCCTATAGGCTCGCTTGTTTATATTCTTTTCTGCACAAGCAAAAAAGGTTGGGGATTTGACAACTTTATAAACGAAGCCAACACCGGCAAGGGTCCAAAAGTGGCGCGTTGGTTAAGACCTTATTTCACCTACGTTTTACCGCTTATTATAGTATTTGTATTTGTGATGGGTATTATAACCTATGAGTTCGCTGATAATTTTACTATACTTGATTGGGCAAAGAATTTAATAAAATAAAAAATTTAAGCCGTGCAAAAGCACGGCTTTTTTAAACAAACAATGCGTTTGATACAACATTAAGAATCGGGATAGTAAATATACAAAGCAGCGTGCTAAGCAGTACGCAGTTTGCGGCAAGCTCGGTCTCGCCATCATACATTTCAGCAATATTAAGCATCACCGAGGCGCAGGGTGTACCACCCAATATAAACATAGCCGCCTTAAAGATATTATCAACAGGTAAAAACCAAACAAGCGCTAAGCATATAAACGGAAAGATAATCAATTTGCAAGCGCAGGTGACATAAACAAAACCGCGTGTAAAAAGTTTTTTAAACGAAACCGATGCAAGTCTGATACCTAAAATAATCATACACAGCGGAGTCGTGATTTT
>CAYLXT010000139.1:0-2938 GCA_964387615.1 uncultured Ruminococcus sp. | reverse complement strand
ATTTTGAAGCAAGCAGTATGGCGGCGCTCGCAGAGATAGCCGAATATAAGCCCAATATATTTAAACAGATTGTTGATTGGGTAAAGCGCATTATACTAAAACTGCGTGGTACACGAATAAAGGCTGACGGAATACTTGCAGACGAGCTTGAGCGTAATATTAAAACTCTTGAGGATTACGTTAAGCAGGTTTACAATTCGCGGGATACAAAAAAAGCCGCCGAAAATGGCGGGGTGAAGTATAGCATTAAGCAAACTTCGAAAATTCCATACTTAAGTCAATTGAATACGATAGAACTTGGAAAAATGAATGGTAGTAATTCGCTATATTTGGGAATTCCAAGTAAGAAATTACAAGACAGTGGATTTTCTAATTTTCCCTTTGCTATGAACCAAAGTGATTATAGAAAATCAAGAAGAAAATCCGCGAAAAATAAAAACTATTCTTCACATTCTGTGCCATATTCGTTCTTTGAGTATATGCCACAATATATAGCAGATTCACCGTTAATTATCGATAACAACGAAAAAGCAACGATTGTCACAAATTATGCTATGTATGATACAAACGGAGATAATTCTTTTGTTATTGTAGGCGTATTGAAAAATCAAACAATGGAAAGTGATACCGTTAATTTAATAAAAAGCGTATATCCATTAGATGATTTCGCCGTCCGAATAACGAAAGCGGCAGAAGACAGTAAACTTGTTGTTACGAACAAAAACAAGGCTGAACAAATGCTTGCCGCCATAGGCATCCAACCTGCCGAGGCGTCACGCATTATCAACCTTGCGAAAGGCAATATAACACAAAACTCTGAAAATGTCAATACCGAAAAAAGTAATGATGATGGTAATCAAAATACAAGTTTTGCAGTTACGTCGCAGATGCAACAGATGAGATATGGTAAAAATGCACACCATTACTCGTCAAAATATTGGTACCCCAATATGAAAAAATCAGAAATTGATTTGGTAAAAAGAATAGCGAAACGAGAGTTTGATACAACAGATAATTATATTGATAATAAAAACAAATGGTTGTATAATAAATTTGGTGATAAAACTTATTTTGCTTTGTATAGTACAGCTCACCAGGACGAACCTACTGTGTTATATGCATGTAAAGGCGAAAAAGCTGAGTTTGAATACGAATTTTTATTGATAGATATTTTAGGAAGGGAAGATATCCGTGAGTACACTAACAAACAAACAGAAGCGGTTGAGAGATTATCTATTAACAACAAATATGACAAAAGTGATGATAGCAGTAATAATCATCGATCTGTGGGGCGAGGAAGCGACACAGGAGATGCTGGATTATATAGCAAAAACACAAGAAGACGACCCAGCGAAGCTTTACGAAATTGCTTGCGAAATATCCTCGAAATACAAGAACGAGACGGAAGAGGACTGGGACGAAGAACAGTAGACCAAATCAATCCACGATTTTCGGTTATGTCCTATAAGAATGATATTGAGAAAACAAAAGATAATGTTGTACGAAATGAAGGAAAGAATATATTAAATCTAAAAGCAGATTCAAGAGAATCTGCTTTTTCTGTTAATTCTTTTGAATATAATCTTGGATTGACCGAGCCGAAAGAAGAGGATATAATATCGGCGCCAAGCGCCGAAGAAAGTATAGCGGCGGCAATAAGCGGTGAGCAGTTAGATACGAAGCAACGCCGAATATCAGATTTTGTGGATAAACATTTTCCTGAAATAACGCTTAAATTCAGCGGCAATATGACCAAGGACGGCTTGTGGGATAGTGATAGTAAAACGCTATTACTCAATACCAATAAAACGGTAGCGGGTATGTATATTGAAGTACTAAAGCACGAATTTATGCATAGGCTTGAAAGTAAGAGATTATATCAGGAATTTAAACAGTTTTTGTTTAACAAAGATGTTACTTTTGGTGTATGGGCAAAGGTGCAGTGCAAAGCGCACGGTATTGAGTTACAGGAAAATTCTACTGCAAAGGATGTTATAAATGCGCTTTGCGACTATTACTATAACAAAGTAAAGAATGATATGGCGATTGCAAAGAAATACCGTGATGGGTTTACTGTAGACGGCGCACAGCGTGAAATGGTGGCAGACTTTTTCGGCGAAATAATGTTTAACGGCGAAAAGTACCGCACACAAACGGCGCAGGCTCTTGCCGATGAAGCGTTTATAACAATGTTTGACGAAAGTGAGATTGCCGAATTCCAGGCAAACAGTATGGCGGCGCTCGCAGAAATAGCCGAATACAAGCCCAACGTATTCCGGCAGATTGTGGATTGGGTAAAGCGCGTTATACTAAAACTGCGTGGCACACGAATAAAGGCTGACGCTATACTTGCCGACGAGCTTGAGCGTAATATTAAAACGCTTGAGGATTACGTTAAGCAGGTTTATAATTCGCGGGATACAAAAAAAGCCGCCGAAAATAGCGGTGGTGTGAGTGCAAAATATAGTTTAGCAGCTAATGCTAAAAGCGAATTGCATAAAGCACTTTATGATAAAAATTATCGTAATGAGGTTTTACTTCGTGATGAAACGCCAGAGATTATGCTTTCACAAAAAGGTGTGATAAATCGTCAAATGGTAATGAATGCGTCGCACATAAGAGAAAATGTGTTTACCGAGGATGAAGCGCGTAATCTTGGACTTAAAGTTGATGAACATACGCATTATCACGGAATAGGTGAAAATTATTTTCTTAAAATAATTGATAGTCTTGATAATGTTAAAGAAGCATATCGAGGAACTAAAAACGCGAGTGATTCATCAAGGCGAGAAAATTATTTTTTACTAGTAACAGAATTTAAAGATGAAAGCGGTAACATTATAAATGTTCCTGTTTTTATTGATGAATTAGCACAATGTAATCGTGTGTTTATACAAACTAACAAAATTGCTACTGTTTTTGGTCGTGAAGATTTTCG
>CAYLXT010000138.1:0-2941 GCA_964387615.1 uncultured Ruminococcus sp. | reverse complement strand
GAAACAGACAAGCTTATGGTAATACTATGTGTATTTGCTACAAGCTACGGATGTCTTGCTGTTTATTCAGCGACGAGATATCTTGATACCTTGCGACCTTTGCTTGTGCAAATAATCGGTATGGTTGTAGGTATTGTAGCGGCAATAATTATATCAAGTATAGATTTTGATAAATTTTCTAAATATTGGTATTTGTTTGTGCTATTGGGTGTAATACCTGTAATACTTACCTTCTTTATCGGTTGGGCACCCGAGGGTACCGACGATAAGGCGTGGCTTGATTTAGGCTTTACCACCTTTCAGCCGTCAGAGCTTTTAAAAGTATGCTTTATTATTACTTTTTCTACCCATTTAAGCCGTGTTAAGCCTACGATAAATAAATTAAAAACTCTGATTCCTGTCTGCTTACACGGTGCGTTTCCTGTGCTGCTTATACATTTTCAGGGCGATGACGGTACGGCGCTTGTTTTTGCCGTTATGGTGCTTTGTATGATGTGGGCGGCAGGTGTTTCGTGGAAATATTTTATACTTGCTTTTGCCTTGCTTGTAGCGGCTTCACCACTTATTTATTTCATAATAATGAATGATGAACAGCGCGCCCGACTTGTTAATATGTTTGATATCGAGTCGGATATTATGGGCGCTACCTATCAGCAATACCGAGGACGTATGGCGCTTGCGAATGGGGGATTCAGTGGACAAGGCCTTTTTAACGGTAGTCTTACACAGGTAGGCGGCGTTCCCGAAGGACAAAATGACTTTATCTTTGTAAGCATCGGTGAGGAATTGGGATTTTTAGGTTGTGTGGTGGTATTAATTGTGCTTGCGGCAATTAGCTTCAGAGCGGTTAATATTGCTCGAAATTGTAACAGACAAAACGGTAAAATAATGTGCGTGGGATTTTTTGGTATGATGCTTGCGCAAATTATAATAAACGTAGGTATGTGTATTGCAGTACTTCCCGTAATTGGTGTAACATTGCCTTTCTTTAGCGCGGGCGGTACATCTCTTATTTGTATGTACTTAGGCGTAGGCTTAGTGCTGAGTGTATATAAGCATCGAAACACAAGAACGCTTTATTTAAGAGAGAAAGGGTAATATTGTGAGAGTTTATGAAAATCCTTTAAAAACCAGTGAAAACAGATGCGCGCCACGCAGTTATTATATACCAAGCGGTGTGTCGGAATACAATTTGCTTAACGGCGTTTGGAATTTTAAGTATTTTGAACGCGAGTTTGATGTGCCCGAAAAAATTACCGATTGGGACACAATACCTGTTCCGTCTTGCTGGCAGACCGAGGGTTATGACATAGTAAACTATACCAATCAGGAATATCCCTATCCCGTAGATATGCCCTATGTACCAGACGATAACCCCTGTGGTATTTATAACCGTCAGTTTGAAATAACAAAACTATGGGGTAAGGTTTATTTTGTGCTTGAGGGTGTGTCATCCTGCGCTTTTTTGTATATAAACGGCAATTACGTTGGCTTTACACAGGGTAGTCATCTGCAGGCTGAATTTGATATTACCGAATATGTTACCGAGGGCGATAACGCTATTACCGTTAAGGTGCTTAAATGGTGCTGTGGCAGTTATCTTGAAGACCAGGACTTTTTCAGAATGAACGGTATATTCCGCGATTGCTATATATTACAGCGTCCGTTTGACCATATAACCGATGTTTCGGTTGTTGCAAAAGACAACAAGATTATCGTTAAAAACGGTAAAGAGGCAAGAGTTTCACTTTATGATACCAATGGTGATTTTGTTGCTACACAAAACGGCGAAACGGTGGAATTTAATGTTGAAAATCCTGTTTTCTGGAATGCCGAAAAGCCGCGACTTTATACCGTAAAAATAGAGCGTGACGGCGAAGAGATAACACAAAAAACCTCATTCAGAACTATTGAAATTTCAAAAGATAACGAACTTCTTATAAATGGTGTGCCTGTAAAGCTTTACGGCGTTAACCACCACGATACAAGCGCTGCGGGCGGCTGGTATCAGACCGATGAAGAATTGCTTCGCGACGTTAAGCTTATGAAAAAGCTTAATATCAACTGTGTGCGCACCTCGCACTATCCGCCACCGCCACGCTTTGTAGAGCTTTGTGATGAATACGGTCTTTATGTCATACTTGAATGTGATATAGAAACGCACGGTTTTATTTGCCGCTATGCTTCTCAAGCCTATAATTATACCGAGCCTGCAGGCAATTGGCCGGGCACACATCCCGATTGGAAAAACGAGCACCTTGAGCGTATGGTGCGCACGGTACAGCGTGACAAGAACCATGTTAGTATTATTATGTGGTCTTTGGGTAATGAATCGGGTCACGGGGACAACTTTGTCGCAATGGCTGACTATGTAAAATCCTTGGGTGACCAAAGGCTTTGCCATTGGGAATGCTCTTGCCGTGAGGGCTTCCCCGATGTGTCACAGGTTTATTCGCGTATGTATTCGTCGTTTAGCGATTTAGAGGGATTTATTGCCAATGAAAAAATCACCGAGCCTATTTTCCTTTGTGAGTATTCTCACGCTATGGGTAACGGTCCAGGTGATGTGTATTACTATACTGAATTATTCAACAAACACAAATCACTTATAGGCGGTTGCGTTTGGGAGTGGGCAGACCATACCGTGCTTAAAGATGGAGTTGCTTGTTACGGTGGAGATTTCGAGGGCGAGCTTGTCAATTTTGGTGAATTTTGCTGTGATGGTGTAGTGACCTATGACCGTAAACTTAAAGCAGGTTCATTAGAGGTTAAGGCGGCATATCAGCCAATGGCTACAAGTTTTGAAGATGGTGTACTGACTGTTAAAAACCGTTATAGTTTTACAAATCTTAATGAATTTAAGTTTGTATACAGTATTAACGCTGACGGTAAAGAAATCAGCGAAAGCAGTGTTGTTTTAGACCTTGAGCCGCTTTGTGAA
>CAYLXT010000137.1:0-3028 GCA_964387615.1 uncultured Ruminococcus sp. | reverse complement strand
TTAAAGAAGAACATAATAACGATTTGGTTAAAGAGGGAATAAAAAGCGGTCTTGAAGGCTTGCTTGATAAAATACCCGGTCTTGTAGAGATTTGCGTACAAACCGAAGGTTTGCCGTCATCTAATGCCGACGTTATGCTATATTCGGTGTTTGAGAATGAAGATGCACTAAAAGGCTACGCCGTACACCCGGAGCACGTGTACGTTGCTGATACATTTGTACGCCCCTTTACCCAAACCAGAATGTGCTTGGACTTTGAGATTTAAAAACAGGAGACATAGTTGTGAAAATTATCCGATTGCGCGAATACGGCATTTTACCCAAAACCGATATTACGCTTGCGCTTTATAAATTGTTCAAAGAAAACCCCGAAAATACCGAATTTGTTTTTGAAGATGATGAATATTATTTTTTTCCGCATAAGGAAATGAGGTATGATTACCGTATATCAAATTCCGATCCCCAACCGTACAGAGTGCTGGCCGTATGGCTAAATGGTATGAAAAACTGCGTTTTGCGCGGAAATGGAGCAAGGTTCGTTTTAGAAGGTCATATGCAGGTCTTTACACTGGATGAGTGCGAAAACGTTACGCTTGACGGGTTTTATGTAGATTGGAGATACCCACTTGCCGCAGAAGGTCGGGTGCTGTCGTGTGACGAAACGGGGGCAGAGGTATTTATTGACTCTGAAATATTTCCTCACCGACTAACCGATAATATGCTTGAATTTTATGTGGGAGCGGATGAGTGGTATAAGGCTACTGCCAATGCTATAGCGTTTGAACCACAAAAGTACACTGTTCGCAAAAATACCGGTGACATTTTTTATGATTCGGTAACCGAAATAAAAGATAACATTTATCGGCTAAAATTCCGAACGCCAAAAGCGTTAAAAGCCGGAGATTTACTGAATATCAGGCATAACGTCCGTATTCACGCGGGTGTTTTTTGTGAGAGAAGCCGTGATATAACCGTAAAAAACGTAACTTTTTATTCCTGTGGGGGCTTGGGTTGTCTTGCGCAGTTCTGTCATAATTTAACCTATCAGAAGGTGAATTTTTTACCAAATAATCAGCGCGGTCGCTTTGTTTCAAGCGGACGTGATGACGGAATGCACATAACGAATGTATCGGGCAAGGTTGTTATAAAAGACTGTAAGTTCCACGCGCTTATGGACGACCCGATAAATGTTCACAGCTGTTGTGTTATTTTGTCAGAGATTATAGATAATAAAACCGTGCTTTGCACCTATGGGCACCGCCAGGCGTGCGGTTTTCATTATTGGGCAATGCCGGGCGACGAAATAGTTTTTATTAAGCGTGGGAATATGGCGCAGGTCGCTACTGTTAAAGCACGGGAATATCGCCTTCAAACCGACAAGACGTTTACGCTTGTCTTTGAAGAAGAAATACCTGCAGAAATTCTTGATGCTATAAATAGCGATGAAGAATTTGCGCTGGATAATCTGTCAAACACAGCAAGCTTTGAATGTGTGGGAAATTATTTTGGTAGCTGTCGTGCGCGCGGATTGCTTATATCAACACCCAAAAAGGTGCTGATAAAAGGCAATCATTTTGAATCCTCGGGTTCTGCTATTTTGGTGGCGGGCGATTCTAACGGATGGTTTGAGTCGGGCGAATGTCATGATGTAGAAATTACCGAAAACACCTTCTCTAAAGAATGTATGAGTTCTATGTATCAATTCTGCAACGGCGTAATAAGTATTTGCCCCGTGGTTCCAAAGCCCGAAGCAGAGCATCCGTATCATAAAAACATCAGAATTTATAAAAATAAATTTGAGGTTTCCGATGCAACTGTTTTGTATGCCTATTCCTGCAAAAATCTTGAGTTTTACGATAACGAAATTATTCGTGACGAAGAAGAGCTTGACGGTATAACAGATGTGTGTCTTTCTTATTGCGTAGATTCTAAAATACAAGGCTCGGTTTTTGCGGACGGCAAAGAAACCGGACTTAAAATTGAAGCAAGCGATTGTGAATAGATTGTTTAAATAATAATATAAAGTATCCTTTCGGGTTTAACATGCCCGAAAGGATGTTTTTATAAATAATAATCGGTCTATCTTGACACATTGCTTGTCTATGTGCTATAGTACAAACGAGGCGGTGATTTTATGCGCGATTATTTACACGAAATACCAAAAGAAACCCTGACGGTAAAAAACATAAAACAAGATATTAAACATATGTATAAAATGAACATTGTACCGGTTTTGTTACTTGGATTTTTATCCTGGTTAATGCTTGTATGCGCTAAAGAGCTTTGGGAAGATATAAAAATAGCGGCAATATTTTTTTGTGTGGTTGCTTTGATGGGTATTGTCGGTAGCGTTGCGATACTGTTTCTTCCTTTGATGGGGCGAAAAATCACAAGCAAAAAACTTGTAATTGTTGAGGATTGGTTGGTAAATATACGGGAAGACATTGAATATCGTCATCGCGGTCCTGACCGCCCTTATTATGAGTTTCAATTTGCAAAAGGCAGTAGATACAGATTGTATCCTGATGTTTACGGTGACAACAACTATAAATGGAGTAAAATATATGCTATGAGCAATCAGGGTATATACAATTACTCACAAATTAACGACGATTTTTACCTGGTGTTTTCAAATGAGAAAAAGAATAACCTGATTTTGATATACAATAAAAAGCTTTTTGAACTAAAAGAAAATTGATACTCCACATCCTTTTGGGCATAATAACACCGAAAGGATGTGTTTTTATGGTAGAGCAAGATACAATAAAACTGCTTCGCGAGTGTGATGCGGGCATAAAGATGGGTGTCAAGTCAATTCACGACGTTTTTGAGCACGTCAAATCGCAAAAATTACGCGAAATTTTGAATGCCAGTAAGGACCAGCACGATGAAATTGACAAAGAGTTACAGGAACTGTTAGGTCGCTATCACGACGAAGGCAAAGACCCGAATCCGATGGCAAAGGGTATGTCGTGGATGAAAACAACCGTTAAGCTCGGGATGGACGATTCCGATAACGTAGTAGCCG
>CAYLXT010000136.1:0-3070 GCA_964387615.1 uncultured Ruminococcus sp. | reverse complement strand
TTCTATAAGAACGGAATAAAATTAAAAGAGTGTCTGATTTTTTCAGACATTCTTTTAATTTTTTGTTGCATTATCATTCTAATATGTTAAAATGGGTTTAAATAAAATCCCTGCAGGGCTTATCACGATTGACCGAAGAAGAGCATGCAGATAAATAATATCTTATCGTGAAAGTAAGATAATTATGCCCAAGGTTTTTCCTGAGCTTAAATCATCGCCCGTTATCAAGAGATATGAGGGTAATCCCATTCTTTCTATGAAGCCACCTGTATTTATAATGCGGGCATCACGAAATATAACGGAAAATACGTTATGGTTTTCCGCAACGATGTGCGCACGCACGGTTACGGCACAATGCCACTTAAATGTATAAATTTAGGGCTTGCCACAAGTGATGACGGTATTCATTGGAATGTTGCCGAGAAGCCGTTTATTGCGCAATCAGATATAGAAACCGATGAAATACTTCGTTTTTATGACCCGCGCCTTACTGTGATTGACGGCGTTTTACATATGTGTTTTGCAGTTGATACCAAACACGGTGTTCACGGCGGTGTGGGTATAATACACGACCTTGAGCGACTCGAAATTATGAGCAAACTGCCGCTTATCGCCCCCGAAACCGATTACGAGGTGGGCGAGGGTATAAGACAAAACGTTATATTCCCCGGTGGTATGATACTTGAAGACAGCGGTGAAGTAAAGATTTATTACGGCGCATCCGATACGGTAGAGTGCCTTGCCGCTGCCGATGTAAACGACCTTATAAAGCTTTGTGTAGATAAAAAATAGGCATAAAAAAACCTCCGTGCACAATTTGCACGGAGGTTAAGTTTTTAGTTATTAGCCGTTTACATTGTAGTCAGCTGATAAAAGGTTCATAGCTTTAAAAAGCTTGTGCATTGCAATGAAGGGACCTACAAATATGAATGAGCCGAGAACGCCCCATCCCCAATAGGTGCCTGCGCCGATAGAATAAGAAATACCGCGACGCTTGATCTCGTTACCGATACGAGCGTAAATTTTGTGTGTCCAAACGATGGGAGCGATACCAAAAGTAAGCCAACTAAACACAAAATAAAGTAAGCAATAGTGCATGGTCTTTTTGCCGTCATATCTTGAAGCGATGACGTTAATATCGCTTGAGATTGCAGACATTATAACGATCGGATAAATACCAAATGTTATAATTCCCAACAAAATGTACTTCAAGAGTCCTCTGTTAGTTTTGAGCTGTGTTACGGGAGCTACGGGGGCTTGGTTTACAATTTCAGTTGTCATAAAATGACCTCCTTAATAATTTGTTAACAATATTTTAACATATTATTACATAATTGTCAATAACAAGGTTTATTGCAAATAGACTTATTATGTGTTAAAATACCGTAAAACATTTGGAGTTGTATTATGAGGCGAATTAAAGAGTTGAAAAATAAGCTTTTGCTGACAGTTGTTTATATTGTGTGCTTGCTGATATTTTGGTGGCTGAAATTACCCTGCCTTTACAAATGGTTGTTTGGTATGGTTTGTCCCGGTTGCGGTATGTCGCGCGCGTATTTTTCGCTTTTAAGATTAGATTTTGTTGCGGCATTTAATTATCATCCTATGTTTTGGTCTGTGCCAATAGTATATTTATATTTCTTATTTGATGGTAAGCTTTTGGGCAAAAAGTATTTGGATTACGGAATACTTGGGTTGATAGCTGTGGGATTTTTAATAAACTGGATTGTAAATTTGTGTTGATGTTGTCAAAATCTCAGGTTTTTTGTTGACACATATTTTTGTATATGCTATAATTTTTTTGGTATATAAATACTAATTTAAATAAAGGGGGCAGTTTTTATGTATTGTAAAAATTGTGGTGAACAGATGAATGACAATCAGGCTATATGCTTGAAATGTGGTGTTAAAACAGGCGAAGGAAACGGCTTTTGCGTTAACTGCGGAAAAGACGTAGCTCCCGAAGCAGAGGTTTGCCTTAACTGTGGTGTAGCTGTTAAAAAGGCGGGCGGAGATTACGGCAAGTACGATAAGGTTGTTATCGCTCTTGTTTGCTTCTTCTTAGGTGGACTCGGTATTCATAACTTTATGCTTGGCGAAACCAAAAAGGGTATTGTAAAGATCGTTCTTAATTTCTGCTTTGGTGTTGGTTCGATTCTCGCGCTTATCGATTTTATTAGAATTCTTATGGATAAATATGAGGTTAATCCTGAAAAGGCATTTTAATTAAATCTCAAAATCCCTGCGGATTCGCAGGGATTTAATTTTAAAGGTGATATTATGTTTTGTCCGTATTGTGGAAAAGAAATAAATGAAAATGCCGCTGTATGCTTGGGTTGCGGTCGTTCGGTAAAAAATATTAGAAAGCCAGCAGAACAGGATTCAAACAGTGTAGGCTGGTGGTGGTTGGGATTTTTCTTCCCGTTGATAGGTTTCATATTGTGGATAGTATGGACCGGTAACACACCGCTTCGCGCAAAGCGTGTTGGCTGGGGCGCGTTGGTGGGTGCCATTGTATCGGTTGTTTTGGTAATTCTGATTTATATTGCAATTTTCGCATTCACATTTATGGTGGGTATGAATATTGCGGATGCTATGTATTATATTTAAAATGTGAAGTTAAAAAGCAAGGCAGAAGCCTTGCTTTTTTATTTCTGTGCCGTAGGCACACCGAACTTCTTCACTATTACTTCTTACTTATTACTTTCCAAAAATCCCTTTAATAGCTAAATAAAAGTGAAGAGTGAATAGTGATGTATGAATGTTATTACGCAACATTAGTTTAGATTACCGACGAAGCGGTAGTAGATATCAACTTTCTGTACACGCTTGCCGTCGATTTTTTCTGCTTCGTGAACCTCGATTTTGTCAATCAGTTCGTTCAGCACGGTTTTATTGAGTTCTTTAATGTCAAGATACTTTTCAATGATTTCTGTGAAGCGTGCAACGTTTTCAAGATTGCGTTCTTCCGTTCTGAGTTCTTCAGTGATGGCAGATAAGCGTTCTTCCGCTTCCTTGCGTTCGCTGAAAAACTGTGCCGAAAGCCGACTGTATTCATCATCCGAAAGTC
>CAYLXT010000135.1:0-3137 GCA_964387615.1 uncultured Ruminococcus sp. | reverse complement strand
TTCGTCGTCAGTCGCGTTTTTAGAAACGCCTAACACCTCATACGGATCTCTCATTGTTTAACTCCTTTAAGAATGTTTCTTCAAGTCCAAGATAAATTATATTTCCAAGTATAGACTTATATTTTCTAATATCCAGCAGTTCAAAGGCTTTTGCCGCCTCGTTCACGCAAAAATATAACTGCTGTTTTATTCGGTCTTTAACCTCGCTGTCATTAATGTTTTTAAGCACATTATAACTACCCGTCTTTTTATCGTCAGGCAGGTCAACTGCGGCATCAAGCAGATAAATATATCTGCCAAGACAATAACCTATGCGTGCAAGCACCCTTTTTTGTGATTCGTTTTCACTGCAAAGCGAAAGTATCTGCTCCATAACCTTGGCTGTGGGGTCAGCCGCCTGGTCAATAGAACTACAATTGTCTGCTTCTAACTTGTTTTGTGCCGCTATATACTCTGAAACATAGGCTTCAATATCAGGATATTGCTTTGCCGCCTTTTTGTGAGCAGAACTAAAAATAGGCTTTAGGAAAAAATAACCTATCCTTTTAATGCCACGCTCATCGGCAATATTATCAAGTATTTTATAATACAACATTATCATTGCCGCCGCAGCAGGCATATCAATACCGCTATCGTTTTTGCAGTAATTGCATTTTTTAAGCGGATTAAATGCGCAACGCTTTTGAACAAAACCGTCACAGCCATCACGAAGCGACATATTAAGCAGCGCTAAAAAGGTGAAATCATAGCTTAGTGTAAAGCGTGAGAGTATGCCGTAATTTTTGCCAAGCTTCTTACAAAGCGAGCAATAAACCGCCTTATAGGTTTCGTACTCTTTAATTTTAAGCTCGGGCTTGCAAGCCTTAACATATCCAAACAACGCTTTCACCTCACACTAATATAATAATTTAATTGTAGCACATTTGGTGAATAATGTGTAAATATTTGTTATATTAGCACTTTTTTAAGAAATTGTCCGGTATATGATTTTTCGCTCATTGCTACCTTTTCAGGAGTGCCCTGCGCTACAATCGTACCGCCGCCGTTACCACCCTCGGGACCTAAATCTATAATATGGTCAGCAACCTTGATAACGTCAAGATTGTGCTCGATTACAAGCACGGTATTGCCCGCATCGACAAGGCGCTGTAAAACCTCGATAAGTCTGTGCACATCGGCAGTGTGCAGACCTGTTGTAGGCTCGTCAAGTATATAAATAGTTTTACCCGTACTCTTTTTAGAAAGTTCGGTGGCAAGTTTAACGCGTTGCGCCTCACCACCCGAAAGGGTTGTAGCGCTTTGACCAATTTTTATATAACCCAGACCCACATCAAACAGCGTTTTCAGCTTGCGGTAAATGCGCGGGTGACTTTCAAAGAAATTCATACCCTCTTCTACCGTCATTTCAAGCACGTCATAAATGCTTTTACCCTTGTATTTTACGCTTAATGTTTCTTTATTGTAGCGCGTACCGCCGCAAACCTCACAAGGTACGTAAATATCGGGCAAGAAGTGCATTTCTATCTTTTTAATACCGTCGCCCCAGCAGGCCTCGCAACGACCACCCTTAACGTTAAAGGAAAATCTGCCTGCGGTATAACCCTTTGCCTTAGCATCCTTTGTGTTAGCGTAAAGGTCGCGAATATCGGTAAACACACCCGTATAGGTTGCAGGGTTACTACGCGGAGTACGTCCTATAGGTGACTGGTCAATATCAATAACCTTGTCAAGATGTTCTATGCCTTCTATACTCTTGTGCTGACCCGCAATAGTTTTTGCGCGATTCAGTTTATTTGCCAGAACCTTATAAACAATATCATTTACAAGCGACGATTTACCGCTGCCCGAAACACCCGTAACGCAAACAAACTGTCCAAGCGGTATTTTTACATTTATATTTTTAAGATTATTTTCAGCGGCACCCTTTACAACAAGATAATTTCCGTTGCCCTTGCGGCGCTTTTGAGGCACAGTAATTTTCTTTCTTCCTGAAAGATAATCAGCGGTAATTGAATTTTCGCATTTTAACAATTCTTCCGGAGTACCGTCAAACACAAGCTGTCCACCGTGAATACCTGCGCCCGGACCTATGTCTATTACGTAATCCGCCTCGCGCATAGTATCCTCGTCGTGTTCAACTACAATAAGAGTATTACCAAGGTCACGCAGATGCTTTAGCGTGGCAAGCAAACGCTCATTATCTCGTTGATGAAGTCCGATACTCGGCTCATCAAGTACGTAAAGCACGCCCATAAGCGACGAGCCAATTTGCGTAGCCAGTCGTATACGCTGACTCTCACCGCCCGAAAGCGTACCCGACGAACGCGACATAGAAAGATATTGGAGGCCAACGCTTGACAAGAAATTAAGTCGCTCTTTTATCTCCTTTAAAATAGGCTGGGCTATCATCCCTTGCATCTGATTGAATTTTAAATCGTTTATAAAATCCAACGTTTCGCCAATTGACATATCACAAAGCTCTTTTATATTTTTGCCGCCAACGGTAACCGCTAAATACTCGGGCTTAAGTCGCGCGCCCTTACAGTCGGAGCAAGCGCTCTCGGTCATATAGCTTTCATATTCGGCGCGGGCATAGTCACTTTTGGTATTTTCATATCTTCGCTGAAGATTATTTATAACACCCTCAAACGGCGCATAATAAGTGCCACTGCCAAAATCGGAATTACGATGCAATTCAAGTTTTTCATCACCTGTACCGTAAAGCACAGCGTTTTTAGCCGTATCACTTAAATCCTTCCACGGTGTGTCTACACTAAAGCCGTATTTGCGAGCAAGACCGTCATAATACATAGCGGCAATAGCTCCCGCATCGGGATTGAACCAGGAATTAACACCCCAGCCTGCCGCTTTGATACAACCCTCGGCAAGTGATAAATCCTCATCGCTTATAATAAGGCGAGGATCAATTTTCATAAACATACCAATACCCGTACAGGTGGGGCACGCTCCCATAGGATTATTGAATGAAAACATTGTGGGGGTAAGCTCGGGTATGCTTATACCGTGCTCGTCGCAAGCGTAGCTTTGTGAAAATTGCAGTTCCTCGCCACCTATTACGTCAGCCGCAACCAAACCGCCCGAAAGATTAAGTGCGGTCTCGATACTGTCGGCAAGGC
>CAYLXT010000134.1:0-3153 GCA_964387615.1 uncultured Ruminococcus sp. | reverse complement strand
TATCGTTAATAACGAAATTATCCCTGCACTCAATACCGTAGGCAAAGGCTTTGAAAATAAAACGGTGTATTTACCACAGCTGCTTATGAGTGCCGAAGCCGCCAAAAGCGCCTTTGAAGTTATAAAATCGTTTATGGCAGGCAGTGAAAAATCCGCCGATAAAGGTACTTTTGTAATTGCCACCGTTCACGGTGATATTCACGATATCGGCAAAAACATAGTTAAGCTCTTGCTCGAAAACTATGGCTTTAATGTTGTGGATCTTGGTAAAGACGTACCGCCCGAAAAAATTGTAGAAACGGCTATACAGCTTCACGCACCTTTAGTTGGACTTAGCGCTCTTATGACCACCACTGTGCCTGCCATGGAAGAAACTATAAAGCAGCTTAGATCTCAGGCACCTTGGTGCAAAACCGTTGTCGGCGGCGCAGTTTTAACACAGGAATACGCAGATAAAATCGGTGCAGATAAATATGCAACTGACGCAATGGAAGCCGTCCGCTATGCAGAGAATATTATAGGAGGTAAGGTATAATGTTGATTTCTACAAGAGGTAGATATGCTCTGCGCGTGATGCTCGACCTCGCAGAAAACAGCAACGGAGAATATATTGCTATGAAAAAAATTGCCGAAAGGCAAGGAATTTCCTTAAAATATTTAGAACGTATCCTGCCTGTGCTTACGCGAAATAAGATTATCGAAGGCATTCATGGAAAAGGCGGTGGCTACCGATTAACCCGCAAGACCCAGGAATATAAAATAGGTGAAATTCTTCGTTTAACTGAGGGTGATTTTGCACCGGTTTCCTGCCTTGAATGTGGGGCTGAGCCGTGTAAATATGCTGACGGATGTAAAACACTCCCAATGTGGACAAAGCTTCACGATTTAATAGGTGGTTATCTTGATAGCGTAACCCTTGCAGATCTTTTAGAGGGTAAGGCTTGATTAAGTTGGTGGTATATTTTAACTGCACGTTTTATTATTAATATACAGTGTTTAGAAAAATTGGAGGCAAAGAAAATGAAAAAGATCAGTAGTGTAATTTGGGGAATCGTTCTTATTGCGGCAGGTGCATTATTTGCACTTAACGCATTAAACATAACGGACATCGACATCTTCTTTGATGGTTGGTGGACGTTGTTTATTATCGTACCTTGTGCAGTAGGATTATTTACCGAGCGTGAAAAGACGGGTAATATCATTGGTATTGTCATTGGTGTGTTCCTGTTGTTATGCTGTCAAGAGATTTTAAGCTTCTCTATGCTTTGGAAACTCCTTGTACCTGCCATCATCGTAATCATAGGACTTAAAATGGTATTTACAGGACTTTTCGGCAATAAGGCAAATGAAATCATTGCCCAAATCAAGCAAAACGGCGGCGAAACAAAGGTTGGCTGTGCGACCTTCTCCGGTTGTGATCTAAACTACGATGGCGAAGTATTTGAGGGAGCAGAACTTACCGCAACCTTTGGCGGCGTGAAGTGTGATTTGCGCAATGCTATTATTGAAAAAGACTGCGCTATTCAGGTGTCTGCAATCTTTGGTGGTATTGATATTTTAGTTCCCGACAGCATCAATGTAAAAGTAAGTTCCAACTGTATCTTCGGCGGTATTTCCAATAAAACTGCCGTACATAAGGATGCTCCTACTATCTTTATCAGCGGCACCTGTATGTTTGGAGGCGTTGAAATCAAATGACCACTTTTCAAAAGGTAATTAAGTATTTGGCGTTTGTCTTTGCTATCTTTCTCACAGTTAGCATTATTGGAGTACTTTTAAGTATGTTTGGGTTGTTTGGCGGGTTTTTCGGCGGCAATGCTGTGACCGAAGATATTAAAACTTATGCTGTATCATCGGATATACAGAGCCTTGAAGTAAAGATTAATGCCGCCGATTTTACAATTAAGCAAGGTGAAAGCTTTTCGGTTGAAAGCAACTTAAAGCACCTTACTGTTGAGGATAAAAACGGCGTTCTTACTATCAAAGAAACAAAGAAGTTCAACAGCACCTATACCTGTGCCGTACTGACTCTATATGTTCCTGCAGATACCGCATTCGAAAAAGCAAATATTACAACAGGCGCAGGAAGACTGACGGTAGATAACTTATCCGCAGGCTGGGCGAACTTTGAGCTCGGCGCAGGCGAAGTGAAAATTGACACTCTTATTACCACCACTGCTATTAACATTGAAGGCGGTGCAGGCAAAATTACGATATCCGGCGGTGCGCTCCATAATCTTGATTTGGAAATGGGAGTCGGCCAGTTGAATCTGACCTCTGCGCTTACAGGCGAAAGTGATTTTGATTTGGGCGTTGGAGAATCGAATATAACCGTAATCGGCAACAAAGATGATTATAAGCTTGATATTGAAAAAGGCATTGGCAATATTACCGTTGACGGCACAAGCATTTCCAATATTAAAGGACAAGGTAATGGTAATAACAGCATTGAAGTTAGTGGCGGCATCGGTGCTATTAACTTGAAATTTGGGGAGTCTGATGCAAAATGGTTTTAGAACTTAAAAACATAGAAAAGTCCTTTGGTGAGAAAAAGGTTCTTACCGGAGTATCATTTAAGGCTGAAGGCGGCAAAGCCTTCGGACTGCTCGGCAGAAACGGTGCCGGCAAAACTACATCTATTCGAATATTGATGGATGTGTTTCCTGCAAACAGCGGTGAAGTGCTGATTGATGGGCAACCTATTGATTATAACAAAATCGGCATCGGCTATCTTCCCGAAGAAAGAGGCTTGTATCCGAAAAAGATAATAATTGACCAACTTACATATTTTGCAGAACTGAAAGGAATGGGCCGTAAAGAAGCTGTTCAATCAATCGACTATTGGCTCCAGCGTCTCGGTATGACGGAATATCGCAACAAGAAGCTCGAAACTCTCTCAAAAGGTAATCAGCAGAAAATCCAGCTTATTACTGCTCTTGCTCACGACCCCGATATTGTTATTCTTGACGAGCCTTTTTCGGGCCTTGACCCTGTAAATGCAATGCTCTTAAAGGATGTGGTTAAAGAACAGATTGCGAAGGGCAAAATTGTTCTGTTCTCCAGCCATCAGATGAGCTACATAGAAGAATTTTGTGATAGTATTGCTATCCTCAATAACGGTGTTGTTGCTCTGCACGGTGATTTGCACGATAT
>CAYLXT010000133.1:0-3289 GCA_964387615.1 uncultured Ruminococcus sp. | reverse complement strand
CTTTTTTGTAATCCTCGCGCTGATTTTGGCCCTTACATATTTGGCTTTCTTTGGCATTGAGAATTACTACGGCGACATCAGACAGGTTTATGTAAAAGGCGCAAACGATATCCGTTGGGGTATTGACATCAGCGGTGGTGTAGAGGCTGTGTTCAGCCCCGACATCGAAGATGTTGAAATTACCGACGAGGATATGGAAGCTGCCAAAACAGTTATTGAAACACGTCTTGTAAATAACAACATCACTGATTATGAAGTTTACGCAGACAGTTTTAATCACCAGATCATCGTTCGCTTCCCCTGGAAAGCCGACGAAAACGAATTTGACGCTCAGGCTGCTATTCAGGAATTGGGCGAGACCGCAATGCTTACCTTCTGCGCCAATCAGGATAACACAGATATTATTCTTCAGGGTTCAGAAGATATAAAGAGCGCACAAGCCGGTCTTGATGAAGACAACAACTACATAGTTGCACTTGAGCTTACAGATGTAGGCACATCAAAGTTTGCAACCGCTACAGCAACCTATTTGGGTCAGACAATTTCTATCTGGATGGATGATGAAATAATTTCGGCTCCTACCGTAAACAGCACCATTACAAACGGTATGGCAACAATCACAGGTCTTACTGACGCTGAGGAGGCTATTGATCTTGCCAACAAGATAAACGCAGGTTCACTTCCCTTTGCACTTACTGTTGACGAAAGCAAGCTACAGATAATTTCTCCTTCACTGGGCTCTGACGCGCTCAATGTTATGCTTATCGCGGGCGCGATTGCGTTTACTGTAGTTTGCATTATTATGATCGCGCGTTACCGCATAAACGGCGTTGTAGCCGCAATCGCACTGCTTGGTCAATTGGCAGGTACTATTGCCTGCATATCCGGCTTCTTCCCAGGTGCTTCAAGCTTTACACTTACAATCCCCGGTATTGCGGGTATTATACTTTCAATCGGTGTGGGCGTTGACTGTAATGTTATTGCAGCTGAGCGTATCCGTGATGAATTTAAGCGTGGCAAAACACTTGATAACGCAATTGAGGCAGGATATAAAAACAGCCTTAGCGCAATTATTGACGGTAATGTTACCATCGTTATCGTAGCCATCGTTCTTATGGGCGCGTTTGGCTCACCCGATAGCTTCCTTGGCACCATTTTCTCACCCATTATGTCACTATTTGGTTCCTCAATAACAGGCTCTATTTACTCATTCGGCTACACACTTCTTATCGGCGTTGTATTCAATCTTATTATGGGTGTTCTTGCTTCTAAGGCTATGATCAAGAGCGTTTCACAGCTTAAGTGTATGCGCAATCCTGCTCTTTACGGAGGTAAGAAAAATGGCTAATAAAACTATCAACACTAAAAAGTGGTTTAAAATTTCGGTTATTGCCTATGCTATTTTGATTGTCGTAGGTATTATAATGACGGTTGTCTTTGGGCCAAAGCTTGATATCAACTTCAGCGGCGGTACAAAAATTTCTTATTCATACGATGGCGATATTGCTGAGGATGATTTTAAAGACACAGTAGCGACCGTTCTTGACAAAGAATTCAGCATAGGCCAAAACACCTCTCTTGCGGGCGATGTAAACTGCTATGTTATAACACTTGCCGGTAAAGATTCTATTTCGGCCGAAGTTCAGGAGAATATCACCGTTGCACTCGAAGAAAAATTTGCCGATAATACAATCACACTTTATGATTCAACATCGGTAAGTCCTACCATAGCCGGCAGCTTTTTTGTGAAAAGCTTGGTTGCCGTACTTATAACAGCAGCATTGGTTATTGTTTATGTGGGTATCCGTTTCAAAAAAATTGGCGGCGTATCGGCGTCACTTACCGCATTTTGCGCACTTATACTTGACCTGCTTACAGCCTTCTTTGTGTGTGTAATATTCAGACTGCCTATCGATATGAACTTTATGGCAGTAGTTCTTACCATACTCGGTTACTCACTTAATGATACAATCGTTATTTATGACCGTGTTCGCGAAAATAAGCGCCTCTATCCCCAGATGACGCTGTCTGACAATATGGACAAGAGCGTATCTGACACACTTGTTCGTAACATAGTTACTACCGTTACAACCGTTTGCGCTGTGCTTACAATAATTGTTGTATCCGAAATTTACGGCCTTACATCACTGCGTTCTTTTGCAATTCCTATGGCATTCGGTCTTGTATCGGGCTGCTTCTCCTCACTCTTTATATCTGGTCCGTTGTGGGTTATGTACAAGGAAAGAAAAGCAAAATAAATCCACAATGCACAATTAATTAACGCACAAGCCTCTGCCGAAAGCAGAGGCTTTGTTGTTTTATATGCTCCTTTATCTTAATAAAACATAACGCTTACTCGTGTTAAAAGTAGGTAATAATGCATTTGTTTTGTTGCGCATTACTTGAATATCGTCTGCACTCCGTCCACAATTTCACCTACAGCCTTTACCACCTTGGCAGAGCCACGTGACACATTGTGCTTATCCTGCATTATCATCTTGCCTGCAATAACTGCTGTAGCTCCTGCAAGCATACCTGCACCCACACCTTTTATAAATGACATCGCACTTGTCTTTTGCATAAAAAAACCTCCCTTCACGGTTAGTTTAACCGTTTAAAGAGAGGTTATTATTTTAATTATTTGTTTTTCTTATATTCACTGAAAGGCGGATGAATCTTATCTTTGTCAGAAAGTTTAATTTCCATATCAGCGGGTATAGGCCACTCGATAGCAATATCGGGGTCGTTCCACATAAGGCCGCCCTCATCGTTGGGATGATAGTAGTCATCAACCTTATAGCAGAATTCTGCTTCATCAGAAAGCACTACAAATCCGTGAGCAAAGCCCTTTGGAACCAGAAACTGACGCTTGTTTTCAGCGGAAAGGATAACTCCCTCCCACTTGCCGTAGGTGGGGGAACCATCGCGCAAGTCAACACAAACATCGAATACCTCGCCGCGCACACAGCGCACAAGCTTAGTTTGCGGATAGTTTATCTGAAAATGAAGACCGCGAAGCACGCCTTTAGTAGACATAGACTGATTATCCTGAACAAAGTCGATATCTATTCCGCCCGCCTTGAAATCTTCTTTTTGATAGGTTTCCATAAAGTAACCGCGGCTGTCGCCGTAAGCGGTTGGCTCTACAATAATTACGCCGTCAATAGAGGTTTTAATAAAGTTAAATTTACCCATTAAAGCTCCTCTTTTCCGCTGTACATTGTTTCATAATATTTCTGATAAGCGCCGCTTGTTACGTTGTCAAACCACTCTTTGTTGTCAAGATACC
>CAYLXT010000132.1:0-3341 GCA_964387615.1 uncultured Ruminococcus sp. | reverse complement strand
AATATGCCGACAGTAATTCTTTGCGATTGCATATGCCGGGGCATAAGGGCAATGCGGTTCTGGGCTGCGAAAAATTTGACATAACCGAAATTGAGGGCGCCGATGTTTTATATAGCGCCGATGGCATTATAGCTGAAAGCCAAAAAAACGCAACTGCCTTATTTAATACCAAAGCAACGTTTTATTCTGCCGAAGGCTCGTCTCTTTGTATTCGCGCTATGCTTTATCTTGTAAAGTCTTATGCTATGCAAAACGGCAAAAGGCCGCTTGTTGCTGCGGGCAGAAACGCTCATAAAACCTTTGTTACTGCCGCCGCGCTTTTAGACGTAAATGTTGATTGGTTAATGCCCGAAGCTATGCAATCGGTTATAAGCTGCAATATCAATGCGGATTTTCTTGACGGCTATTTACAAACCGCAAAAGAAAAACCGGTAGCAGTGTATATTACAAGTCCCGACTATCTTGGAAATATAACAGACATAAAGGCTTTAAGTGAAATTTGTCACAAGCACGGCGTGCTGTTGATTGTCGATAACGCGCACGGCGCGTATTTGAAGTTTTTGCCGACGGATAGTCATCCTATAACTCTGGGCGCCGATATGTGTTGTGACTCTGCTCACAAGACATTGCCCGTGCTCACGGGTGGCGCATATTTACATATAGGAAAATCTGCGCCCGACTTTTTGGCAGAAAATGCGCAAAGGGCGTTAAGCGTGTTTGCTTCTACCAGCCCGTCATATTTGATTTTGCAATCGCTTGATATGGCAAATAAATATATATCTGACGAATATGGCGCAAGCTTGGCTGATTTTATAAACGAGGTTGCAAAACTAAAGGATAGACTAACTCAAAACGGTTATATGCTTTGCGGTGACGAGTTGTTAAAACTAACCATTAACACAAAACCGTATGGATACACAGGTAGCAAATTGGCAGATATTCTTGCAAATAAAAATGTTGTGTGTGAATTTGCAGACCCTGATTATATAGTTTTTATGCTTACGCCACAAATAAGCAAGGACGGATTAGAACTGCTAAAAACGGCTTTGCTTGATGTCAGACCAAAGAAACCGATAAACGATATACCGCCGATACCCGCGGTAAAAAATACAGCAATCTCTTTGAACGAGGCGCTTTATGCGCCGCAGAAAAAGTTGAAAATCGAAGATTGCCTTGAAAAAGTTTCCGCATCGGCAGATGCTGTTTGTCCGCCTGCAATACCTATCGTTTTGCCCGGAGAAGTGATAGACGAAAAGGTGATAGAATGCTTTAAATACTACGGTATAAAAGAGTGGATAGTCATAAAATAAAAAACAACTATTGCATTTAACACATTAAAGTGGTAAAATAACCATTGTTTTTACAATGGTTATTTTATTTTAGGAGTTTTTAAATATGGCAACTCAGACTAAAAAAAGCAGCTTTAGCGGAAGTCTCGGCTTTGTGCTTGCGGCTGCAGGCAGTGCGGTAGGCGTTGGCAATATATGGCGTTTTCCTACTCTTGCCGCAAAGCACGGCGGCGGTTTGTTTTTAATCGTTTATCTCGTTTTGGTTTTAACCTTTGGCTTTTCGCTTCTTATGACCGATATTGCTATCGGCAGAAAAACCGGCAAAAGCTCGCTTGACGCTTTTAAAACCATAAATCCCAAATGGTCTTTTCTTGGAAAGCTTACCTTTGCCGTACCGTCAATTATAATTACCTATTATGTTGTTATCGGCGGTTGGATACTGAAGTATATGGTATCATCCGTAACCGAGTTTACAGCTACGGCAGACAGCAATTATTTTACAGATTTTATTTCCTCAAAGGCATCGCCTATATTCTGGATGCTGATATATCTTGCAATAACTGCATTTATTGTTTACTGCGGTGTTGAAAAGGGAATAGAGCGCTTTTCAAAAATAATAATGCCGGCGTTATTCGTGCTGATACTTGGAATTAGTGTTTTTTCGCTTACAACAAAAAGCGAGCCTGACGCAAACGGTGAGGTTCGTACGGGATTGCAGGGCTTTTTGGTTTATGTAAAGCCCGACCTCACAGGGCTTACTTTTAAAGACTTTATGAGCGTATTACTTGATGCTATGAGTCAGCTGTTCTTTTCGCTTTCGGTTGCTATGGGCATTATGATAACATACGGCTCATATGTTAAAAAGGATGTCAATCTTAATAAATCGGTGGCTCAGATAGAAATTTTTGATACGATAGTGGCTTTCCTTGCCGGTCTTATGGTGGTTCCTGCGGTTTATGTGTTTATGGGCACCGAGGGTATGAAGGCAGGACCGGGACTGATTTTTCAATCGTTGCCACAGGTTTTTAACGCGATGGGCTTTGCGGGCCGTATTATTGGACCTGCATTCTTTGTAATGGTGGCCTTTGCCGCGCTTACATCGAGCGTATCTATTATGGAAGCGATAGTCGGCGCTTGTATGGAAACCTTTAGTGTGAGTCGCAAAAAGATAAGTATTATTATTGCTCTTCTTTCTGCTGCTGCAGCTATTGTGGTTTGTCTTGGATATAATGTGTTAAAGTTTGGCATAACACTCCCCACCGGCGCTACAGGTCAGAATTTGTTAGATGTTCTTGACTATATCAGCAACAGTCTTCTTATGCCGATAATCTCATTGCTTACCTGCATTATTATTGGTTGGGTGGTAAAACCAAAGTGGGTCATCGATGAGGTCGAAAGCAGTGGCGCCAGGTTTGTTAGAAAAAAGCTTTATACCGTTATGATTAAATATGTTGCCCCCGCGCTTATGGTGTTATTATTTTTACAGTCAATCGGCACTTTTAATTTTTTAACTTAAAATTTATTGTTAAAACAGGTAAGTCTTTAAAAGGATTTACCTGTTTTTTGTTGCGGAATTGTGGATATGAAATGAAACAAACCTCTATATGTTGTGTCAAAATTTGTCGCGAAAAAAAGTTTAAAAAAACTTTAAAAATTTTGAAAAAAAGTGTTGACAAATGGGTTTGGTTGTGGTAATATAATCGGGCACCTTTGAGAGAGGGTGCGCTTGGGGTGCCTGAAAAGGCACGAACGAACCTTGAAAATTAAACAACGACAAGATAATAAGGACCCGACAATTCTTAAGAGAAATCTGAAAGAAATCAAGGACAATTATTAATGCGTCAGCATTAAGTAAATGAGTCAAAGAACTTTTTATGGTTTTAACACTGTAAGGTGTTGAGATACAATATTATAGAGAGTTTGATCCTGGCTCAGGACGAACGCTGGCGGCGTGCCTAACACATGCAAGTCGAACGGAGTGAAACGCTGAAACCGAGATTAGTTTACTAAAGGAAGTTTCTTGTTTCACTTAGTGGCGGACGGGTGAGTAAC
>CAYLXT010000131.1:1894-3382 GCA_964387615.1 uncultured Ruminococcus sp. | reverse complement strand
GGGCCAATGTATAGCCACAGTCAGCGTTGCTCCAAATAGGGTTTACAGTACCGGTATGTCTCCATCCGGCAGGTGAGCTCTTACCTCGCCTTTCCACCCTTACCGTAAAAGGCAGCCTGCAAGCAGGCATTCAATGAGTTGTCTCAAAGCATTTACGGCGGTATATCTCTGTTGCACTCTCCCTAAGGTCACCCTCGGCAGCCGTTAGCTGCTATTCTGCCCTGCGGGGCTCGGACTTTCCTCACATAAAACTTATGCGCAACCGCGTAACCAACTCGCACACTTATTTTAGCATAAAAATCGCCTTGTGTCAAAACCTTAAATCAAGAATATTATGTAAAAGAAAAGATTTTGCTTTAAATGGGGGCTTTTTAGATGAAAAATGAGTTTTCTAAATATTTTTTAGGTGCAAATTCAGCGGAAGGTTTTGTGTCGCATTTTGGGGATTGCTATGATGCGTTTGACGGTTGGCGTGCGTACATAATAAAAGGCGGACCCGGTACGGGTAAATCATCCTTTATGAAATATATATTAGCAAAAGCAGTAGATAAAGGCTACGCAGTAGAGCTGTGCCCTTGCTCTTCTGACCCTGACAGTCTGGATGCTGTAATTATAAAGGATATAAAAACGGTAATACTTGACGGCACTGCGCCCCATATAGTAGAGCCGAAATACCCCGGCGCGTGTGAGGAAATAATAAATCTGGGACAGTTTTGGAACAGCGATATGCTATATAAAAATGCTCGGCAAATTATAGAAGTAACCGATCAGAATAAAAGGTTACACAAACGTGCTGCTGCCTACATATCGGCGGCAGGAGAGCTTATATATGACAATTTTAAACTGTCACAACAGTTTACAAATCTAAAAAAAGTCGAACAGTTTGGCGTAAAGCTGGCTACGCGTCTAATGCCAAAGAGTAAAAAGTATGCCCCAAAAGAATGGGTGCGTTTTATTGGCGGTATCACGCCAAAAGGCGTAGTTGCTTACAGCGATACGGTAGATAAATTTTATAAAAACGTAATCGTTATTGACGATAAATACGGCGGCGCATCTAACGAGATTATGAACGCTGTGCGTAAAACAGCGCTAACACGGGGATATGAAATAATAACACTTAAAAATCCGTTTTTACCCTCAAAGACAATTGACCATATACTTGTACCCGAATTATCTCTTGCCTTTGTGCGTGAGTATGAATATATGCGTTTTGATGAGAGCCACCGTCGCATACACGCCCGCCGTTTTACCGATATAAATATGATGCGTACCGTTCGCGGCAGATGCGTTTTTAACCGCCGCACCGCAAGGGAATTGTTGATAGGCGCCATTGATACGCTCGGCATAGCAAAGCTTGTTCACGACGAGTTGGAAAAATATTATATAGACGCTATGGATTTTAAGTCGATGACGTTATTTGCTGAGCAAAAGGCAAAAAAGATATTGATGACTGATTAATAAATTAAAATGTTTTGCAGGGTAGAGCCT
>CAYLXT010000131.1:0-1794 GCA_964387615.1 uncultured Ruminococcus sp. | reverse complement strand
GAGGCATTTATTTTAGAGTAAAAGCAAAATCCTTTGTTTGTGTTAATTCTTTTAATTTTGTCACAATTTCTATTTCTCGGTCTATTAAATAATTTTTTGCCTCTTCCCAAATTTCATTAGTTCCGTCAAGCATACAATAATTATCGTACTGTATAACAGACTGTAAATATGATATACAACTTAATTCTAATATTAAGTTGTGTAATTTATCAAGTTTTTTGGTTTCGATTTGTGGCATATTAGCACTTCCTTTTATCATTTTAAAACATTATATCATTCGTTTGAATGACCGTCAAACATTTATTTAAATGTTTTGCTATAATTTGTTTAAGAACTGTAAAGGAATGATAAAAAATGAAACAATACAATGAAATATTAAAGGAATTAAGAGAGGATAACGATTTAAGGCAAGAAACGGTAGCAAATTATTTAAAAATAACAAAACAGCAATATAGTCTTTATGAAACGGGCAGACGAGAATTTAAAGTAAAACATATAATAGAGCTTTGCAAATTTTATAATGTTTCTGCTGATTATGTTTTGGGTTTGTCAAAAAATTCGTAAAATGCGTTGTAGGGATGCCCGTCCCTACGATACAAATTAAAGACACTGCTTTATTTTTTAAAAAGCAGTGTCTTTTGGTTTTATTACAATAATTCTATACCCATTTCCTTGCATTTTGCAATTTCACTTTCGGGCCAGACTGAAGCGTGAACCTCGCCAATATGCGCTTTTTGCAGCAGTTGCATACAAAGTCTTGACTGACCGATACCGCCGCCGATTGTTAGCGGCAATTCGTCATTTATAAGTGCTTTGTGGAAGGGAAGTTCCAATCGGTCAAGCTTGTTTTCGGTTTCAAGCTGGCTCATAAGCGTTTCTTTGTTTACGCGAATTCCCATACTTGAAAGCTCAAGCGCCGAGTCGAGTACTCGGTTGTAAACAAGCAAATCGCCGTTAAGTGACCAATCGTCATAGTCGGGGGCTCTGCCGTCGTGCTTTTGTCCGTTTGAAAGCTTGCCGCCAATCTGCATCAGGAAAACTGCGCCATACTCTTTGGCGATAGCGTTTTCGCGTTCCTTGCCTGTGAGCGTGGGGTATTTATCAAGCAGTTCCTGTGTGGTTATAAACTTGATTTTGCGGGGCAGGTAGTTGTCAAGTTGAGGGTACTTACGCTCAACAAAATCGGCGGTCAGCAGTATTGCCGAATAGATGCGGTTTACAGTGTCCTTTAAAAAATCTACCGTGCGGTCAGAGTCCTCAATAACCTTTTCCCAGTCCCACTGGTCAACGTAAAGCGAATGAATGTTGTCGCAAGTCTCGTCGCGGCGGATGGCGTTCATATCGGTATAAAGACCTGTGTGAACACCAAAACCATATTTTGCCAAAGCCGTACGCTTCCATTTAGCAAGTGAGTGAACAACCTCCACAACCTCACCGGATTGTAAAATATCAAATGATACGGGGCGTTCTACGCCGTTAAGGTCGTCGTTAAGACCACTGCCACGCTTTACAAAAAGCGGAGCAGATACACGACGAAGATTTAAAGCGTCACAAAGATGCTCTTCAAACTTGTGACGCAGTGAACGGATAATGCCCTGCGTTTGCAGTACGTCTAATTTTGATTTATACATAAAATCACGTCCAATTAAGAAATGGTGCCAACTGTACGTGGGTAGAGAATAACGTCGCGTATATTCTGCACACCTGTAACGTACATAATAATTCTCTCAAGACCAAGTCCAAAGCCGCTGTGAGGAACCGAGCCGAATTTACGAAGTGAGATATAGTCGGTGT
>CAYLXT010000130.1:0-3404 GCA_964387615.1 uncultured Ruminococcus sp. | reverse complement strand
TACCGTCAGAAATAAGTGAGGCAATAGCCAAACGAAGACTTAAATATGCCTGATGGGTTGTTCCAAGGCTTAAATATTCAAGCTCGCGTGTACCGAAAACATCAGACTTTTCTACCGAGAGGTCAAGAGTGTCAGTAACACTTACACTTTTGTATTTGCCGTCGGTAAGGCGCGCAAATATTTCGTGTGTAGTTTTTTCAAGCTCGCTGCCGTAGCCACGGCGCAGCTCGTAAAAGCTTTCTTGCAGTATGGAAATTGCCATATCCGCCGCATCGCAGAATGCTTTTTTGGAATCGGCTTTTTCTTGCAGCAGGGCGATTTCGCGCTTTAAATCTTCGGGGTTTTCGCTATTTTTAAACGAGGCTTTAAGCTCGGTAGCAATTACGGTTAATTCTTCTTTTAAAGCCGAAAGCTTTTCGGCTATGGTATCATACTCGGCTTTAACAGCATCAAAATCAATGCTTTCAAAATCGTTGCCGTTTTGCATTGCGGCAAGCTTTTGCTCGGCATCGGCATAGTCGATGTTACCTAAAAACTGACTTGCTGTTTTAAGCTGCAGCTTAATTTCTTTTTGGCTGGCTGTTCTTTGCTTGACTTCATCAAGAAGAGCCTTTGCTTTTTCTACGCTGTCAATAGCGGAAAAACCTGATAAAAGTGATAAAAGCTCTGCTTTTGCTGCCTTGGTCTTGGCGGTTTCGGCATTTAAAGCTTCGTTCTTTAACGTAAGGTCGGCAAGTCGTTGCTCTTTAACGGCTGCATCGGCGTTTAAAACGGTAGAAAGATTGTTGATTTGCGCGTTAAGATTGTTTATCTGCTCCTGAATACAATTTTTATCAGACTTGGATTCTGCCAGTTTTGTATTAACTTCGGCAAGCTCGCTTTGAACCGATGCTATAGCGGAGGTATTTTTTGGTCTTAATACATATGATAAAATTGCTAAAATAGCGCCCACTACCACCGAAGTACCTGCAAAAATTATTGGCTGATCAAGTATTGCCAGAATGGGTCCTGCCAATATAAGTAAAACAGATACTATCAACAAAGGAATATTAAATACAGCCTTTTTGCTTTGTATGAGGTCTAATTTTTGCTTAAGCTCCTCTATTTTCGCCGACAAAGCAGGTTCGTTTGATTCAAGATCTGCTTTTTGTTCTTGAAGTTTTGCCACATCATCGGTTGATTTTTTAATCTGTTCTTTTAGGTTTTCGGGTGAAGAGGCGTTTTGAAGTTCAATGGTTTCGCGTATGCGGTTTATATCGCCGCTTATCTGCTCACAGCGTTCGGCACCCTTTTCATATTTACTAAGACAAAATTCAACCTTTTGCGAAAAAGCCTCGTTAATAATTGTGCCGTCCGACATGGTTAATGATTGGTTAAGCTCATCAAGCTTGTGTTTGGTTTCTAAAAACTCGGTAAGCTTTTCGCGGTTTTTAAAATCTTGCTCACGGTCAACGGTCAATTTAAGTTCATTATATTTTTTGTAAAGTGTTTCGTATTCGTTACGCTTTTGTAAAGCCTTTTCGTTAAGCAACGACTTAAGTTTGGCATCTTCATCGGCTTTTTCAAGTCTTGTGTTAAGCGAATTTAGCTGTTGCAGATCTTCATTATACGAGCCGCTTCTGCCGTTTTTAGATATAAGCTTAGTGCGCGCATCAAAGATATTTTTTTCTATTGCTTTTAATGAAACATCCTCACTGCCTGTAAATGCTATGTTAGAAAGCTTGCCGTTAATTTCGCCCGCGGCTGTATCGTCTTTTATAAAGTCACCGTTGCCTATAAAAAGGCTGCGTTCAAATGCGGCGGCAGAAAGCCCAAAAAATTGCTGACCGATATTGTCGCCTGTATCAAGCGTTTTGCCGCTGTCTAAATCGGTAAGCGTGATACGGTCGGTAGAGTCGGATTTGCGGAATTCACGCTCAAGGCAATATTTTTTATTTTGGTGCTCAAAAAATATGCGTCCTGCCATTACGCTGTTATCCCAAGGGGTGTATTTAAGGCGTACACTGTCGGCAAGGCTTTTGGTGTTGCGACCCGTTCCGTAAAACATCGCTTTTATAAAAGCGGCAACCGTGCTTTTGCCGTCCTCATTGTTGCCGTAAATGACATTAAGTCCGTCATTTAGGTCTAATGTAAAATCCTTCAGCCCACCAAAAGCGGATATGTAAATTTTATTAAGCTTCATCGTAATTCACCTCACCGCTAAATGCCTTAAGACCTATGTTAAGCGCAGCTTTAAGCAGTTCTTTTTCACCTTCATTGGCCTTTTCAATTTTGTTTAGCATATTTTTAACAAAAACGCCTTTTAAAGAAGTTTCTTGCGAGAGCGCGTCAAAATCAATTTTTATCTCGGTTTTATCGCGAAGCTTGGCAAAGTAAAGCACTTCGTTTAATCGGCTGGTGATTTCGGGTGCTGAAACAGTAATGCCGTCGTCAATATGGCCTGTAAGAATAATTTTATAAAGGTTTTCAGTATAATTTTCGGGATATTTTTGCTTTAAGCAATTTATGATATTTTCGGCAATCTCGCTTGATGCGGTATTACCGCCTACATCAACACTTTCACAAATGTGCATTCTTTTAGCGGTTGGAACAAATTGCAGGTCACAGCTACCCTTTGAAATATTGCCCAGATAAACGCCCTTTTCTCCGAGCTCATCAAAGCCCTGACCCTCGGGACAACCGCAGTAAGACAGGTATGTGTCACCAATTTTTCCTATGTCTGACCGCTTGTGAACGTGACCGAGAGCAATATAATCCATACCAGAGTCCTTTATAAAGTCACTTGTTATTGAGTTGTAGTCAGAGCCGAGGTCTGAACGCAACTCACCGTGAATACACATAAGATTTATATAATCACTGTCGTCAGTAAGCGAAAAGCGTTCTACACCTCGCATATAAACCTCTTTAAAAGACTTACCGTAAACGCGGGTATTAAGCTCGGCAAACTCCACAAAGCAGTCTTTTGTATCAAGTACAAAAAGGTTATTGGGCAGGGGATATTTTTTAAATGGCGACTCTGCGTTAAGCGGATCGTGATTACCTGCCGCATATACAATTTTTATATCGGGTATTTGAGCAAATGAATTAAAAACCGCGTCAACAAAAGCCTTTTCAACCGAGTTTGAGTTAAAAAGGTCTCCGGCGATTAGCAAAATATCTACATTGTTTTCCTTTGCAAGATTAACGATTTTCTCAAATGTTATAAGAGTTTCGGCCTTTCGGCTTTCGGCGCGCTGGCCCAAAAAGCTTTCGGCAGCGCCGATATGTATGTCGGCGCAGTGTAAAATTTTTACAGAGTTCATAGTGGTATCCTTTACATATTATATATTTACAGTATAACACTTTTTTCGACATATTAAAAGGGTATTTTGCCGAATAGTTTTAAATTTTTACCGAATACCCGT
>CAYLXT010000129.1:0-3459 GCA_964387615.1 uncultured Ruminococcus sp. | reverse complement strand
AAACACTCGTATCGGTAATGCTTTCAAGTTATGTAATTTTTATATTTACAAGCCTGCTTGATACACCTGTTGTTTATATTGCAAGATGGATGAAAACCAAAGGATATGTAAAAAATTCTTGATTTTTTTCTATATTAACAGTATAATTATCTTAACAATAGACAGCTTTCCGTATTTCTGTATCAAATGCGGAAGGCTGTTTTTTTAGAACAAAAAACTTTTTTAAAAGGAGGAAGAAATTATGAGTAGAAAATACAGATTATCAACTGCTCTTGATATTGACGATTTATTGATGGAATGCACATCATATGCTATTCGATTGGCAAATGAAAAATACAAGTTTGACCCACCTATGACAATTTACGAAAAGGATCGTTGGGGTCTGAACGGCACACGCGCAGACTTAATTTATCCGTATTTCAGTGATGCGGAATTTTACCGCACGCAGCCGGTATACGAGGGCGCAAAAGAGTTTGTGCGCCGACTTACCCAAATGACAGATGTTTATATTTGTACCGCCGTTCCGCCTGAATTTATGGGAATTCGCGCGCAGCGTATTTTAGAGGAGTTTCCCGAAATACCGCAGGACCATATCTATATGGGATTCAGGAAAGATAATATAGCTACCGATATTTTATTTGATGATGCTATGCATAATATTCTTAACTCAAAAGCAAAATATCCGATTTTGATGCGCAGACCTTGGAATCAAGAGGCTACCGGAATGCTGGCAGTTAATAACTATGATGAATTTTTAAATCTGGTTGAGGCTATAGCAGATAGTTATTCGGTAAAGGAAGAATTAGTTGCAGATGACCCTAAAATCGTGGTACTTGTTGGTCCTTCGGGCAGCGGTAAATCAAAAATTGCAACCAAATTTCTTGCAAAAAGCAGTTGCTTTGAAAAGCTTACAAGCTATACAACCAATGACCCAACCGCTGTTGAGGAAAATTTGTGGTATAATTATGTACCGCTAGAAACCTTCCGTAGTATGTGCGATAGCGGCGAGATGTTTCAATCAACTATGTATGCGGGGCACGGTTACGGCTCACGTAAAGCTGATGTCGAGGATATATTATCTCGCGGCAAGCGCGTACTCACAACAATGGATATTTGCGGCGCTATGTCGCTAAAAACTCATTTTAAAAATGTGATAACTATCTATATGAAACGCGATAAAAAAGCGCTTATGGCAAATATTTTACGCAAAAATTCATCTATAGAAGATAAGGTTAACCGTCTTACTGCAATTGAATACGAGCAAAAAAATATGGAAATTTGTGATTATGTTATAAACTTTGATACATATGATGATGCCGTAAAGCAGCTTATTGAGATATTAAATATTTCTGAATGCTTTTAGTAAAGAAACCAGCCGACAAGTTAGTGCTTATCGGCTGGTCTGTTAATAACGATAAAAGAGTGAATAAGTAATAATCAAATATAAAAAAAGAGAAACCCCGCATAAATACTGAGATTTCTCTTTGGTGATCCATCGGGGAATCGAACCCCGGACACCATGATTAAAAGTCATGTGCTCTGCCAGCTGAGCTAATGAATCATACTGCTTTTTGACAGCCTTAATATTATAACAATATTATACCGTTATGTCAAGTAAAAAATTGCATTTTTTTAAAATTTTTCTTTTTAATATTTTTTGCCGATAATTTTATTTTTAACCACCTAAGATCATAACTAATATAATATTTTAGGTGGTGTATAATGGATATTTCAATTTTGGGCGCATTAATTGCCACGATTGGAACTTGGATGCTAACAATGCTTGGCGCCGCGATTGTGGTGTTTTTTAAGGCTCCAAAACAAAGCCTTTTGAATTTAATGTTAGGTTTTTCGGCAGGAGTTATGATTGCTGCATCATTTTGGTCATTATTGCAGCCTGCAATAGAACGCGCCGACGCAACACTTAATATTCCATCATATATAGTGGTTACAATAGGCTTTTTATTTGGCGCAGTATTTATATGGTTGTCTGATAAGGCAGTGTCATACGCAATTTTAAAAGCATATTCCGATGATAGAGTTAAAAATAATAAAATTAACCGTGTTATAATGCTTATTTTATCTATAACTTTGCATAATATACCTGAAGGCTTGGCTGTTGGAGTTGCCTTTGGTCTACTTAAAGAAAATTATAGCAGTAGTGCGCTTATGGGCGCCATATCTATTGCTATTGGTATTGGTTTACAAAACTTTCCTGAAGGCGCCGCCGTGTCGTTGCCGCTCAGAAGGGAAGGGTACTCACGTAAAAAAAGCTTTTTTTATGGTCAGTTATCTGCAATAGTTGAACCTATAGCGGGTGTTGTTGGCGCATTACTTGTATCGACTGTTGAAACAATTTTGCCGTTCGCGTTATCCTTCGCGGCAGGTGCAATGGTAATTGTTGCCGTACACGAGCTTATACCTGAATGTCAGCAGAATAAATCAGAACAGCCGTACACGGCAACAATGGGAATTATATCGGGGTTTGCAGTTATGATGCTATTAGATGTAATGCTGGGGTAACACTACGTATTGTTAAAAATTTAACAATATATAATACACTTGATTTGTTAATTTAGAATACCCAAATATATTTACAGCAAGTCGATATGATCAGTAGCTACAGGCGATTGATGCATTTTTTATTAATGAATTGTTGTTTTTTTGTTAATGTAAATAATGTTATGTATACGATAATGTTTTTTAAACTGTATAATATCAATTTGAATAAAAATTACTTATTTGCTGTAAAAACATAGCTTTAGGCGATTACAATTAAAAATAACGCAATTTCTCATCGGATAGAAATTTTTTTGACTAACAATGTATCGTCAGAGAAAAAATTATTCGATGAGATTTTTGTAATTATATAAAATTAAATAATCAAAAGGACACTTAACTCAAATTAATTTATAAAGCTAATGATTATGACTGCAAACAAATTATAAGAGGATAATATTCAAATATACAATGTATATCAAATAAAATCACTCTCATAGCAAAATTAGTGTATTAGCAGCACCTAAAACGCCTGAAATCTGTTTCATGACTCTGAAACCGCTACCCTCAATTATACAAAATATTCATTTTGTATAATTCGGTCGGTGCAAACGGCGATACCGCAATAGGATCCTTTGCCCCTCTTTCCGAATTAGCGCGGCCACACTTACGCTGTAGCGCGCCGCTTACAAAATGAGCGTTTTGTAGGGTTGTCTTTGTTTGTACTCAAAAATAAAGTTTTCACACCCTCGCGAGTATCATTTTAACGGAAGTGTTTCCGTTTGTCAATAACATTTGCGAAAGCGTACAGCTGTGTCACTGCCTCGCTGCTGTGGTTCAACAGCTTCTGAACGCGTTTCAGATTACCGTGCTTTTGGTATTCCTCAACCGCGTAAATCTTCCGCAGGCTATGCGGCGCAACGTTCTCTTTTATCCCGAACAGCTTCGCGACGCGCTTCA
>CAYLXT010000128.1:0-3556 GCA_964387615.1 uncultured Ruminococcus sp. | reverse complement strand
TTATATGGATACTTTTGCCGCTTAATTTTCTTTTTTCTCTTTGGAAAAAACTTGTTGGTAAGCTCTTTAAGGTTGAAGAAGAGGATAATATGACGCAGGAAGAGTTGCTTATGATGGTTGATGAAGCCGAGCAAGAAGGCGATATTGATACCGACGAAGGTGACTTGTTGCGTAATGCTATTGAGTTTTCCGATCTTAAAGCCGAAGATATACTTACCCACCGCGTAGATCTTGAGGCTCTGCCGGTTGACTCTAAAAAGACCGAGATTGCGCAGACCTTTACCAGAACAAGATTTTCACGTATCCCGATTTATGAGGATAACATTGATAATATTATCGGCGTAATACATCAGAAAGACTTTTATGTAGGTTCGGGCGTTACAACCGAGGCTATTAAGGATATTATTTCTCCCGTGCTTTTTGTTCATCAGTCTGAAATGGCGGATGACCTGCTTAAAAAGTTGCAAAAAGAAAAGTCACACATCGCTGTTGTTGTTGACGAATACGGCGGCACCTTGGGTATTGTCACAATGGAGGATATTCTTGAGCAGCTTGTGGGTGACATATGGGATGAGCACGACGAGGTTGTTGAAGAATTTAAAGAGTTGGACGAAAATAACTTTATAATTGACTGCAATATGAATCTTGATGATTTTTGCGAAGAGTTTGATATTGAAACCGAATCTGACAGCGTTTCTGTCGGTGGTTGGGTTGCCGAGCAGATTGGTAATATTCCCGATGTAAACGATAGCTTTACGTTTGAAAATCTTACGGTTACCGTAACCGAAACCGATTCTCATCGCGCGGCTAAAATAAAGGTTGAAAAGCTGGATTTACCAGACGAAGAAGAAAAGGATTAAAAATGAAGGATAAAAAAACACCGGAAAACAATCAGGACAAAATTCAGGTTTCCTTGCCACTTAATAAAAGACTTTTAAAATATGTGTTTTGGATAACGCTTATAATAGCAGTTGCCTATACCGCGGTTACACAACCGCAAAAGATAGGAACGGTTATAAGTAGGGCAATCACTTTGCTGTCCCCATTTATAATAGGTTTTTGTATGGCATATGTTGTAAACCTTTTACTCCGTCCGTTAGAAAAATTCTGGATGTGGATATGGCATAAATTCAAGCGGCAAAAGCTGGTATCTAAAATCAAAAGACCGCTTTGTCTGACGCTTAGTTTTTTGGTGGTTTTAGGCGTTATATTTGCAATTGTATTTATGATAATTCCGGCTCTTAAGGATACTGTTGTTTTATTTGCAAATAAGGTGCCGCAATATGCAAAAACGATTGAGACTTGGTATTATACTCTTGTAGAGTTCCTTGAAAACTATAATTTTGAGTTGCCTGAAATTTTGCTTGATACAAGCAAAATAACAAATATCGCCAAGGATATTATAAGTAACTACGGTGATAGCGTGCTTAACACTACCGTTAATGTAACGGCGTCTATTGTGTCAGCTGTTGTTAACATTGTTTTAGGTATTGTGTTTGCTATCTATTTGCTTGCCCAAAAAGAAAATCTTGGCCGTCAGGTTAAAAAATCAACCTTTGCAGTATTTGGCGCGGAGCGCGCTGAGAAAATAGTTAATTTTGCTGATCTTACAAATAGTGTATTCACCAAATTTGTAACAGGTCAGCTTACCGAAGCTTGCATAATAGGCGTACTATGTTTTATTGGTATGTCAATATTCCGTATGCCCTATGCGGGAATTATATCTATTTTGGTAGGCTTTACAGCACTTGTGCCTATATTCGGCGCGTTTATCGGTACGGCTGTAGGCGCATTTCTGATACTGCTCGAAAGTCCCATAAAAGCCTTTTGGTTTATAGTATTTATAATTGTGCTTCAACAGCTCGAGGGAAATCTTATCTACCCAAGAGTAGTTGGCAAATCGGTAGGACTTCCGGGCATTTGGGTGCTTGCGGCGGTTACCGTGGGCGGCGGACTCTTTGGCGTAGCCGGTATGCTTTTCAGCGTTCCGATATGTTCCGTAATGTATGTAATATTCAGAAATTTTGTAAACAAGAAAGCTGATACTAACGTGCAGCAAAATGCTGTTGGAGGTTCAGAAGATGTTTGATTGGGATTTTGATACTATTATAATAGCACTTATTGTCGTTGTTTGTGGCGGAGGTATGGTAGGCGTGGTTATATGGGGGTTGATTGACCAACACAAGAAAAACCAAAAAATATTAGAGGAAATGGAACAACCTTTGGCTGAAACCTCGTTATTCGAGTGCGGGGCTACGATTGTTGAAAAGTTTTGCCAAAGAGAAAATAAGGGTGGTATCAAAACACCCAACACTCAAGAGTGTTGTTACGTTGTGGTAAAAACCATTGATGGAAGAATTCATAAATGCAGTGTAACTCTGGAAGAGTACTGCGACGCAAAAGAAAATCAAGAGGTTACGGTAGCGTTTGAAAACGATAATGTTTTCGGTATTAGTTTTGATTAAAATTTTTAAGAACCTGCTAAAAAACAATTAGCAGGTTCTTTTTTATTCCCAATATTTTCGGTCAAGGCTTCTGAAACGAAGCGCCGAGCCGATATGCTCTTTTTGTATTATGTCATTACCTGCAAGGTCGGCAATAGTTCTTGCAACCTTTAGTATGCGGTCATAGGCGCGGGCGGACAGTCCCATAGCGTCAAAGCTGCGGCTAAGATAAGCACTTGCCTCATCGGTCATAACGCAGTGTTTGCGAAGCAGTGACGGTGTAAGCTGAGCGTTACAACTGATGCCCGTGTTCTTATATCTTTCAATCTGCATTGCGCGGGCGCGGTTTACACGCTCGCGAATTGTGGCTGAGCTTTCGCCGACTGCCTTGTCAGACAGTGATTTATAATCAACGGGAGGAACCTCAATGTGCAGATCAAGTCGGTCGAGCAACGGTCCCGATATTTTGTTAAGATATCTATGCACCGCATTTTGTGAGCAGGTGCACGGCTTGGTCGGGTGACCGTAATATCCGCAAGGGCATGGATTCATAGCGGCTACAAGTATTATGTTGCTAGGGTATGTCACTGTGCCGGATGCGCGTGTTACGGTAACCGTACCGTCTTCAAGTGGCTGGCGTAGTGCTTCCATAGCGTCTCGCTTGAATTCGGGCAACTCATCCAAAAACAGTACGCCGTTGTGCGCGAGTGATATCTCACCCGGTTTTGGCACCGTGCCACCACCCGAAAGACCTACCGAAGAAACGGTATGATGCGGCGAGCGGAATGGGCGGGTTGTAACGATGGGGCTTGTTTTATTAAGTATTCCCGCTACGGAATGTATTTTGGTTGTTTCAATTGATTCGTCAAAGGTCATAGGTGGCAGTATTGTCGGCATACGCTTGGCAAGCATGCTTTTTCCTGAGCCGGGAGGGCCAATAAGCAGAACGTTGTGACCACCCGCGGCGGCAATTTCAAGTGCCTTTTTTGCCATAATCTGACCCTTGACCTCGCTAAAATCAAGCGTTGCGGAAAGAGTGCTTTCCTGTGGCTCGGCGGGGCTTGCGGGCGAAAGTGTAGTAAAGCCTGTAAGGTGGTCAATAAGCTCTTTTA
>CAYLXT010000127.1:0-3618 GCA_964387615.1 uncultured Ruminococcus sp. | reverse complement strand
GGCGAGCGAAACCGTAATGTGTTCGGCTCCCGCCATCCTATGAGAAATCGTTTTGATGAACAGTTAAACATATTGAACAACGAGCTTATCACTATGGGCGCGCTTTGCGAGGAAGCGATCTCGGGTGCAGTTAAATTGCTGACCGAAGATAACGCTGAAACCAAAGAAAGCGTAACAGAAACCGACAAACAGATAGACCGCAAAGAAAAAGAGATAGAAACTCTTTGTATGCGGTTATTGCTTCACGAGCAACCGATAGCAACTGATTTGCGCGTAATATCTTCAGCACTTAAAATGATTTCAGATATGGAACGCATCGGCGATCAGGCATCCGATATATCTGAAATGGCGCAATACGTAAGCCGCGGTGAATTTGCTTCTAAAACTCATATTTCGGATATGGCTGTCGCAACTATAAAAATGGTAAGCGAAAGCGTGGATTCCTTTGTCAAAAAGGACATAAATCTTGCTTACGGTGTTATAGAACACGACAATACGGTTGATGATTTATTTGGCCAGGTAAAGAGTGAGCTTATAACCGCTGTACAACAAAACGAATCAAATGCTGAAACTCTTATAGATTTATTGATGATTGCAAAATATTTTGAAAGAATTGGTGACCATGCCGAAAACATTGCCGAATGGGTTATATTTTCTATCACAGGCAAGCACGTATAATATTGAATTTTTTAATTTTTAAAGTATAATATATAAAGAGGTGACAACCTATGATTTATTTTGTTGAAGATGATGCAAATATCCGCAAGCTTGTGTGCTATGCGCTCACCAAAGAAGGTTTTAGCGTAACGGGATTTGAACTGCCAGGTAATTTTTGGCGCGCAATAAATCAAAACACACCGGAACTGATTTTGCTTGATATAATGTTGCCCGAAGAAGATGGCTTGTCAATTTTAGAAAAACTGCGCCAAAACGATACATATAAAAGCATACCTGTTATTATGCTTACTGCGCGCGACAGTGAATATGACAAGGTCACAGGACTTGATGCAGGCGCTGATGACTATGTTGCAAAGCCTTTTGGTATGACCGAGCTTATTTCTCGCATACGTGCGGTGCTTCGCCGTTATCAAAAAACTGCTGCAAAGCCACGCGAGTATCGCATAGGCAATTTATATGTAAATCCTGAAAAGCATATAGTGATGGTATCTGACACCGAAATTAATCTTTCTTTTAAAGAATATCAGTTGCTGCTTGAATTGCTTGAGGCAGGCGGCAACGTTGTTGCTCGGGATGCGCTGCTTGCACGCGTGTGGGGCGATTTTTATGAAGAATCGCGCACGTTGGACGTACATATACGCAAGCTGCGTGTAAAGCTTGGCGCTGCGGGCGAGTATATACACACCGTTAAAAACGTGGGATATAAAATTGAGGGTAGCATAAATGGATAAAAAGATTTTTAATTCAACCTTTCTTACCTCTATTTTCATATTGCTTATCAGTTTTGTTCTTATATTTGTCGTGCTTTTTAATCACTCGCAAAATCAACTGATAAACGAGCTTGAAAGCGAAGCGGGTTATATATCTCGCGCCGTAGAAAACGAGGGGGTAGAATACATAAGCAATTTTGTGGGTGACGATAAGCGAATTACGCTGATATCCGCCGATGGTAGCGTAGTGATTGATACATTGACGGATGCCGAAACTCTCGACAATCACTCCAACCGACAGGAAATTAAAGATGCTATGACAAACGGTAGCGGAAGCAGCACACGCTTTTCGGATACTATGATGAAGCGTACGGTTTATTATGCTGTGCAATTGTCAGACGGCATGGTGCTGCGAGTGTCGGCGACTCAGGACTCTGTTTTTGTATTGCTGCTCAATCTTATTTATCCTCTTAGTATAATTATTATAGTAGCGCTGATTTTGTCGCTTATTATTTCGCACAGGGTATCAAAGTCAATTATCAAACCAATAAATGAGCTTGACCTTGACAATCCTGCGGGAAATGAAGCTTACGAAGAGCTAACCCCACTGCTTAAAAAGATTTCGGCGCAAAAGCGTACTATTGAAAAACAGGTGCGCGCCGCGCGTCAACGTCAGGAAGAGTTTAACCTTATAACCGAAAATATGAGCGAGGGCTTGCTTGTCATTGATTCTGCCGCTACTATGCTGTCACACAATAAAGCGGCTGTGGATTTGCTTGAAATTGATAATGTCAAAAACGGCGGCAGCGTTTTGTTGTTTAACCGCACAAAAGGCTTTCGCGAGCTTGTAGAAAAGGTGCTGTCAGGCTCTCGCGCGGAAAATGAAATTACTCATGACGAAAGAGTATACAGCCTTATAGGTAATCCTGTTTATGATGGCAATGCCGTAATAGGCGGCATAATCGTAATAATTGATATTACCGAAAGTGTAAAGCGTGAGCAGCTTCGCCGCGAGTTTACATCAAATGTATCACATGAGTTAAAAACTCCGCTTACTTCAATTTCGGGCTTTGCCGAAATGATGAAGCAGGGCGACACACCCGATGACACGGTTGTTGACTTTTCGGCTTCTATTTACGATGAAGCTCAGCGTCTCATTACTCTGGTTACCGATATTATAAAAATATCTGAATTGGATGAAAACCCGTCATTATTTGAAAAATGCGAAATTGATTTATATGCCCTTTCGCAAAACGTTATAAAGAGTCTGAAACCTTTAGCAGATAAGCAGAATATAAGACTTACGCTGACAGGAGATAAAGCATATATTTTTGGTACGGCAAAGATTGTTGACGAAATGATTTATAATCTTTGTGATAACGCAATTAAATATAATAAACCAAGCGGCAGCGTTGATATTATAATAAATACTACCGAAACCAAAGTAAGCCTCACCGTGCGTGATACGGGTATAGGCATTCCAAAGGCTGAACAGTCAAGAGTGTTTGAGCGTTTTTATCGTGTGGACAAAAGCCACTCAAAACAGGTGGGCGGCACAGGCTTGGGTCTTGCTATTGTTAAGCATGCCGCCGCCTACACAGGCGCTGAAATAAGCCTCGAAAGCACAGAAAATGTCGGCACAACCGTTACGGTAACATTCAATAAAATGCATAATTAAATAAAATTACAAACCTCTGCTTTATGCGAAAAGCAGAGGTTTGATTATATAGTAATTGTGTATTGCACATTAAATTATTATTTGAGCTAAAATTATCCCACAAACTGCAGGCAGTCCGAATATTCCGCTACCGCCTACAGCCCACCAGTTAAGCGGTATGTGTACGCCTGTGAAATTTTGTGTAAGATTTATTACGGCTATTGCCGCAAACCCTAAAATCGCATTTAAAAATATAGATTTTATCATTTTGTGACTTTTAATATGTAAAATAAGCAAAACAAGTGCGCAAAGCGACAACCAGACTATTGCTATAATACCAAGAGTTCTCATAAAACAACACCCCACATATAAATATATGAGGTGAATATTATTTTTATGTTTATTAATGGGTATAAATATTGTATAAAAATTCTTTGTTAAATTTTTGTTTATTATAGACATATCAAATAATATGTGTTAAAATGCTAATAAAATGGGAGAAAGTGGTTCACATTTTATGAAAATTGATAAAACTGTAATAAAAGAAACTAAATATATTGCAATGTTTGTAGC
>CAYLXT010000126.1:0-3645 GCA_964387615.1 uncultured Ruminococcus sp. | reverse complement strand
ATAACTGCAACGTTATTTTCTACCTTAATGGCATCGTTTTCACAAGCCTTCACACACATACCGCAAGCAATGCAGGATGTAGTACATACCTTAACTACATTTGGTCCTTTGTGGCAGTTAGAACACAGCACGCGGGTTTTGTTTGATTTTGGAATAATAGAAATAAGCGACTTAGGGCAAACTGCCGCACACGCGCCGCAGCCTGTGCAGACATCCTCACAAATAACTACCTTGCCGTCTTGTAAGGTCATTGCGCCGAATTGGCAGGTGTTAACACAATCACCAAGACCTATACAACCGAACTGACACGCGAGAGGACCGCCATGGACAAGACTGGCAGACAAGCAGGAAGGTTTGCCTGTATATTCGTATTTGTTTTTTGAGTTTTTTTGACAAGCGATAAACGCAACTTTAGGTGTTGAGGAAATTTCAATGCCCAAAACTTCGCCTAAAGCCTTTGCCGTGCCCTCGCCACCTGGGGCGCATTTATCGGGCTCTGCTTCACCGGTGGCAATTGCTGCGGCATAGCCGTCACAGCCTGTATAACCGCAGGCACCGCAGTTAGCGCCGGGTAGACATTCACGGATTTTTTCTTGGCGCTCGTCTGTGGGTACTGCCATAAATTTAGCGGCAAGCGCGAGACCCAGACCTAAAACAAGACCTGTAATTGTTACTATAAGTACAGGAATAAGAATGCTCATAATCTTAACCTCCTATACCGGCAAAGCCCAGGAACGAAAGGGCTACTATTGCAGCAGCAATCAGAGTTATGGGCAAACCTTTTAAAAATTCGGGTATGTCTGCAGTATCAAGCTTTGAACGCACACCTGCAAAAAGTATCATTGCAAGCATAAAGCCAAGACCTGCAGCCAATGCATTAACTAATGATAAGCCAAAGTTGAGACCGTCATCAATATTGATTGTTGTAATACCTAAAACGGCACAGTTTGTGGTAATAAGCGGCAAATAAATACCAAGCGCGTTGTAAATTGGCTTTATGTATTTTTTCAGAAAAACTTCAATAAGCTGAACAATTGCCGCGATAACAAGAATAAACACAACGGTTTGCAAATATTCAAGACCGTTTGGAACCAATAAATACGTGTATATCGGGTGTGTCGCTGCTGTTGCAATTACCATAACGAGTGTTACTGCAACACTCATAGAAAATGCTGTATTTACCTTTTTAGAAACGCCAAGGAACGGGCATATACCCATAAATCTTGACAAAACCATATTGTTGGTTAGAATACCTGCAAGCAGGATTGATACGATAGATGTAGTACTATTCATCACTGCCACCTACCTTTTCTTCAGCTTTCTCTTCACTTTCTACATTCGTTTTTTCTTCGGTTTTTGCTGCTGTTTCTATTGATTTACAATCAGCAGGTTTTTCTTCGCCATCAAGCACAGCGTTCTGACAAGCACTGCGTGAGGGACAGTTTGCGCAACCTAAGTGTTCTACAACGGGCTTGCCCTGTCGCTTTGCAAGTGCATTTGAAAGCGCTACCAGAATACCAAACACAAAGAAACCACCGGGAGGGAGCAGGAAGATTATCATCGGGTCAATAAATTCGGCAGTAACGGTAAGACCAAATATTGTACCTGCACCCAAAAGCTCACGAATGGCGCCCATAAGGGTCAGTGTTGCGGTAAAGCCGATACCCATACCCAAGCCATCTAAAATACTCGGAACTACAGGGTTTTTAGATGCAAACATTTCAGCACGCGCTAAAATAATGCAGTTTACAACTATAAGCGGTAGAAACACACCAAGTGCTTCATCAAGTGCGGGAGTAAATGCTTTAACAAGCATTTGCACCACGCTTACAAAACCTGCGATTATTGTAATAAATGCAGGAATACGAACCTTATCGGGAATAAAGTTACGAAGCAGTGAAATTACCGCATTGGAGCATACAAGTACTATTGTAGCGGCAACTCCCATTCCTATGCCATTTATAGCGGCAGTAGTTACAGCCAAGGTAGGACAAGTGCCAAGTACAAGACGTAAAACGGGGTTTTCTTTAATGATACCGTTTGTTAAAATGCTAAAATTTTTAGATTTAGTTTTCAAGTGCAACGTCCTCCTTTGCAATAATTTCTGCGGCATAATCAAGTGCCTGATTTACAGCAGTAGTTACTGCCTTTGAACTGATTGTGGCGCCTGTTACGGCGTTGATTTCGTTGTTTTCAGCGTTTGCAGAACCACCCTTTATAACGGTTATGTCATCTTTAAGACCTGCAAACTGTGAGTACCAGTCGGGTTTTGTAACATTTTGACCAAGACCAGGAGTTTCGTCGGCTGCGGAAAGAATTTCTACCGCGATGACGCTACCATTCATATCAACAGCGGTCATAACCGAAACTATGCCGCCGTAGCCGTTTGCTTTGGTTACAAATATGCAGCCTATGGTTTCTCCGCCTTTGATAGCAGTGTAATATGTTATATCACCGTCGCTTGTTGTAGCAGGCAATTCGTGATATTCGTCAGCCTCAATAAGCTTTGACATTGCTTCGTTTTGGGTTTGGATGGCAAGAGCCTCAATTTTATTATAAGTAAGTAAATTTGTAGAACTGAGTGCCAATGTTACAACTACACAAATAATAGCCAGAACGGCTGTAGGGTTTACAATTTCATTTTTTGTAAACAAATCTTTAATCTTGATTAGTAATTCTTTCATTTGTTTGGCACCTCCCTAGCTCCAAAGGGTTTAGAAAGTGTCAAGCGATTTATATGCGGGGTAAGAATGTTCATAAGCAGTATCGCATACGAAACACCTTCAGGGAGAGGACTGAACTGTCTTATGACAAATGTGATAAGACCACAGCCAATGCCGAATATAAGCTTACCGAGGTTGGTAGTCGGTGTGGTTACATAGTCGGTTGCCATGAATATAGCGCCAAGCATAAGTCCACCACCAAAAACCGACAGTGCCAATTCTTGTGGATTTGTTATAAGGCTACACACTGCCACGGTACCAATAAATGCTACAGGGATAATCGGCTTTATTACCTTGCGAAGAACAAGATACACGCCCCCGATAATAAGCAGGAATGATGATGTTTCACCAATTGAACCACCGTGCATACCAAAGAACAATTCTTTTAAAGTAAATGTTGCCTCGCGGGCAAGCGGTGTTGCCGACGTTTGAACATCAATAGGGGATACATAATTTGACATCTTACCTGCAAAGGACACAAGCAACACAATTCGCGCCGTCATTGCGGGATTAGCAAAGTTAAAGCCCAATCCGCCAAACATCTGCTTTACAACAATTATTGCAACCACGCTGCCTATTGCCGCAATCCAAAGCGGAGTTTCGCTACTTAAGTTCATACCGAGAAGTAGTCCTGTAAGCACGGCCGATAGGTCGCCTATTGTTTGTTTTTTATGTAAAGCAAGATTCCAGAGCGCCTCAGCGGCTACGGCTGTAGCGATTGTTGTTACAAGCATAAGCAACGCTTTCCAACCAAATAGTATGCAGCCGTAAATGGCGGCAGGCAAAAGAGCGATTATAACATCGGACATAATACCGCAGGTAGAATCTACGTGTCTGATATGTGGGGAAGAGGTAACCTTTAAAAGCTTACTCATTTACTTTTGCCTCCTTATCTCTGCTTTGGCTGTGCGCATCACCTGGG
>CAYLXT010000125.1:0-3674 GCA_964387615.1 uncultured Ruminococcus sp. | reverse complement strand
AATCTTCTCTTTTCTGTTGTTAGTGGGTTTGGGCTACTGCCCTACTGCATTTGTACATACAAATGCGATGCTGGTTCTTAACAAGAATTGAAAGAGTTTTCATATTCTCCGTTAAGGACAACACAGTTTGGTCGTCCGAAACTTTTTCTTGACAAATAGGTCTACATAGCGTAGAATATAATTGGTCTACAGATGTAGAATGATTTTAAGGGGGGTTAATATATGGATTATTCAATGGGTGTTATTGAATCACGTTTTGCCGATATCATCTGGAACGGTGAGCCAATTAGCTCTACCGAGCTTGCAAAACGCAGTGAAGATGTACTTGGTTGGAAAAAATCTACTACATACACAGTTTTAAAACGTCTTTGTGATAAAGGCATTTTTAAAAACGAAAAAGGAACTGTGACTTCGCTTGTTTCTAAAGCGGATTTTTATTCTCACCAGAGCGAAAAATTTGTAAAAGATACATTTGACGGTTCTCTCCCCGCATTTTTAGCGGCATTTACCGCGCACAAAAGGTTAACACAGGATGAGGTAAGCGAGCTTCGGCGTATGGTTGAAAGCTATGAGGAGAAAGAGTAATGGAGGCTGTATTTTTAAAGATTTTAAATATGAGTATTACGGCAAGCTACTTAGTGCTTGCTGTGATTCTGGCGCGACTGCTTCTTAAAAAAGCCCCTAAATTTATTACGGTGATTTTATGGGGTTTGGTTGCAGTGCGTCTTGTATGCCCATTTTCATTTGAGAGTGTTTTAAGCCTTATACCAAGTGCCGAGACGGTGCCTGACGATATTATGTATGCGCAAACACCTCAGATTTACAGCGGCATACCGCAGGTTAACACTGTAGTAAATAACGTTGTTATGCCATCCTTTACACCAAATGCAACAGATAGCACAAATCCGTTGCAGATAGTTGTGTTTATTGCGAGTGTAGTGTGGATAGTCGGTATTGCCGCTATGCTTTTATATACGATTATCAGTTATGCGCGTATTCGTTTTAATGTGCACGAGGCGGTAAAGCTTGAGGGTAATTTGTATGAATGTGACCGTATTGCCTCGCCATTTATATTGGGTGTTATAAAGCCTAAAATATATCTGCCGTCTGATATGGCAGAGCGTGACCGTGAATACGTTGTGGCGCACGAGCACGCGCACATAAAACGCCGTGACCACCTATGGAAGCCGCTCGGGTTTTTGCTGCTTGCGGTTTATTGGTTTAACCCTGTTTTGTGGGTGGCGTACATACTGCTTTGCCGTGATATTGAGCTTGCTTGCGACGAAAAGGTTATAAAGCAGATGGGCGAACAAAACAAAAAGCCATATTCTGATGCACTTATAAATTGTAGTGTGCCACGCAAAATGATTGCCGCCTGCCCCGTAGCATTTGGTGAAACGGGTGTTAAGGCAAGGATTAAATCGGTGCTTAACTACAAAAAGCCTGCCTTTTGGGTGATTATAACAGCCGTAGTTTTAAGCATTGCCGTAGCGGTTTGCTTTATGACAAATCCTTTGGCAACCGAAATTGTTAATTTAAAGGGTGATATTGATTATAATAAAGTTTTAAGCGATGCCGACGCTATTACCGTTATTAAGGGTGACGTTCAGTATTCGGTGTCTTACGAAGTGGATATAGCAGAAATCGTAGAGCAACTTAAAAAGGTAAAGGTAAATAAAGAACCCATTTCGTCAAGCAATGATAAATTTACCAATGGTATTATTACAGATAGGTATTCGCTTTGGTTTAGCGAGGATTTTAGTGAATTTTGCGGTAAAGATGTGATAAGCAGCTATTGGCCGCAATTATATAGGGTGACAAATCCAAAAGCGGCTGAAAAGGTTTTTGATATAATATCAGATTCCGAGTCAAATAGAATTAACACAAATCTTGCTGTAAACAATATACAAATAGGTTCGGATATACCCGGCTTATCAATATCGGTAAAGCAGATATCATTAAACGTTGACAAGCCTTATATAGAGGTTGAGTTTAATAACCAAAATGATCAGGAATATACGTATGGTAACAGCTTCAGGTTCTTTTATGAACAAAACGGGGAATGGAGCTCCTGCCTGACGTTTAAATCTACCGAAACAAGAAAGCGAGTAGTTACTCTGCCGGCAATCATGATAGAACCAAAGGGAACAAGTACAAAAAAATATTCTTTAGGCTGGTACGATTTATCAAAAGAAGGTAAATACCGATTTGAAACACAAGTGTCAGGTTGGAATACCTGGGTTGAGTTTGAGTTAAAAGAGTTGGTTACAACCGAAGAAAACGACAATACCCAGAGTATAGAAAAGCTAAAAGATAAATACCCAGAATATTTTGGACTTGATACTACAAACGGTCTTGAGGTATACGTAAGTCAGTTTGCGGAAAATAATTATCAGTGTCAATTATATAGCGGTCTGACAGCTTTTTTGGAAAGTAAAGAAATGAATCCTGCAAAAACAATAACACTCCAAGAAATGAAGCTGATACTTTCTACCTATGATGTACCCAGTGAGGATATTATTGTAATACCGTATTATAATCCGCTTTCAAGCTATTATTATAAAATAGATGAAGCATACGTAGAAAATATTAAATCGTTATTTGATGGCAATGTAAAATCATATTATATATTCAATGCCACTGTGCTCGAGGTTTACAGTAGCGGTAAACTTTTAATTGAACCGTTTGCCGATGAGGATGAAAGGAAAAGTTCAGATAAGATTACGCTATCACCTCATAAAATAGAAACATACGGCGTAGATTCGTTTAAAGCGGGGGACAATATCTGCATTGTTTATGATGGTACTATTAATGAAAGTTATCCCGCGTATTTACCAAATGCGTATTTTGCATATTTAATACAGGACACTGATTAATAACACACAATAAAAAAGTCTCTGCTAAAAAGCAGAGACTTTAATTCTTAATGCTTATTCAGCATTGTATTTCTTACGAGCTACATAGCTGGTGTGGAGGTCATGGTGAGCCTTGTGACCGCCAAAACCGTCATACCATTCGCTGTAAAGAGCCCTTACAACGGGTGACTCGTGTGACTTACGAATAGCCATTGCAGCATCCTGATCATAAAGAGCCTTTGCACGAACTGCTTTAAGGTCAACAGTGTCACGTACTGACTGAGGCTGAATTGGCTGACCGCCGCCGTTTACACAACCGCCGGGGCATCCCATAATTTCAACAAAGGTCCAACCGTCAGGGTTGCCTGCCTTCATACGGTCCATAACAACCTTTGCAGCAGCAGCGCCACTAGCTACAGCTACCTTAACTTCCATATCGCCAAGCTTAGCAGTAGCCTGCTTTAGACCCATTGTGCCACGAACGGCATGGTAGTCAACGTCTGCGTTGTCTTTGCCGCTTATCCAGTCGTTAGCGGTACGAAGCGCTGCTTCCATAACGCCGCCTGTAGCACCGAATATAACAGCCGCACCTGTGTCTTCACCGAGCGGATTGTCAAATTCTTCATCAGGAAGATTTGCGAAGTTTAAACCTGCGCGTTCAATCATACGGCCAAGTTCACGTGTTGTGATAGCGATATCAACATCGGGAACGCCTGCAGCAGACTGATCTTCACGACCGATTTCAAACTTCTTAGCAGTACAAGGCATAACTGATACGCTAACGATGTCCTTAGCATCAATGCCTTCTTTTTCTGCCCA
>CAYLXT010000124.1:0-3742 GCA_964387615.1 uncultured Ruminococcus sp. | reverse complement strand
AGCCTGTAAAACAGGGTATGTGGGGCATATTTGAGGTGTTTGCCGACACAATGGTAGTTTGCACAATGACAGCGCTTGTTGTTCTTACCTCGGGCGGTCTTGAAGGCGGCGTATTTAATGTTGTGACAGGCGAAATTGGCGAAGGTCTTACCGACGCTACCCTCGTAGGCGGCGCGTTTAATGAAATCTTTCCTTGGGGTAATATTGGTCAGCGCTTTGTGGCAATCGCTATGTTCTTGTTTGCATTTACAACCGTACTTGGCTGGTCGCACTATGGCTCAAAGGCTTGGGAATATCTTTTTGGTTCTAAATCAACGATTGTATTCCGTATAATTCACGTTTGCACAATTATCTTTGGCGCGGTGCTTTCTTCTTCGCTCGCGTGGGATATTTCAGACACCTTTAACGGTCTTATGATGATTCCTAACCTTATAGGTGTGCTTGTTATGTTGCCGCTTGTAATGAAGATTACAAAGAACTATATTGACCGTAAAATCAAAAAGAAGGATGTAAAACCAATACTTTCTTATGACGAAGCGATTCAGGCAGAAGCCGAAGAAGCTGTTTTAAACGGCGAAGAATAAAACATATACCTCTCTGAAAATAAAGCAAAAGTCGGCATAGCATTTGCTATTCCGACTTTTGCTTTTAATGTTATTGCTTGACAAATTTACATTTTTATTGTATTATTGTGTTAGTACAGTAATACAGCAAGGAGGGATTGTATGGCTTGGAAATTTACATCCGACAAACTAATCTATATTCAAATTGCCGAGCGCATTACCCTATCGGTTTTGTCAGGCGAGTATCTGTCGGGTGAGCAAATACCGTCAGTGCGGCAATTGGCGCTCGAAGCGGCTGTTAACCCAAACACAGTGCAACACGCTTTTTCAGAACTCGAACGGGAAGGCATCATAATTTCAAAGGGCACTATAGGCAGATATGTAACCGAGGACCCTGTGGTTATTGAAAATTGCCGCAAAAAAAACGCCGAACAAACCGTTAAAGATTTTGTTAAAAAAATACAACCGCTCTCTATTGATAAAGAGCAAGTAATTAAAATGATTGAGGAGGAATTAAGTTGAATATTCTTGAGTGTAAAAATCTGACCAAATCCTACCGCAAGGGTGTGCCTGTGCTTTGGAATCTTAATTTAGAAATTCCCGCAGGTAAAATCGTGGGACTTTTAGGACCTAACGGTTGCGGAAAATCAACGCTTATAAAACTAATATCAGGTCTGTTGCAAGCCGATAGCGGTGAAATTTTAGTAGGCGGAAATCCCGTTGGTGAGCATAGCAAAGCGCTTATATCCTATCTGCCGGAACGTACATACTTTAACTCCTGGATGAGGGTTGAAGAGCTTATAATGTATTTTGAAGAGTTTTACTCCGACTTTGATACAAATCGCGCATTCAAGCTGTTATACGACCTTGGCATTGACCCAAAAGCCAAGCTTAAATCGCTTTCAAAGGGCACTAAAGAAAAGGTTCAGCTTATTCTTGTAATGTCACGCAACGCAAAACTTTATTTGCTTGACGAACCTATTGCGGGTGTTGACCCTGCGGCACGCGAATACATTTTAAGTACTATTGTAAGCAACTACAACCCCGAAGCATCAATTATAATCACCACTCACCTTATCACCGACGTTGAACAGGTGCTTGACGACTTTGTATTCTTGTCCTTTGGTGGCAAAATTCTGAACGCAGGTAACGCCGAGCAAGTACGCGCTGAGAGCGGCAAAACGCTCGACCAACTTTTCAGGGAGGTATTCAAATGCTAAAAAAGCTTTTACGATACGATTTAAGATCGGTATTTAAATATTGGTGGATCGCGGCGCTATCATCACTCGCGCTATCCGTAATGGGCGGCGGATGTATATCGGTTATTGCTTCCGACAAGGAACCTCCCGCCGTATTAGCAGTTTTAATTGTTTTTGCGCTTATATTTATGGTGTTTGGTCTTGTAGCCTTTTCTATACTTTCTTGTATTTTGGTATATGTAAGGTTTTATAAAAATTTCTTTACTGATGAAGGTTATCTTACCTTTACACTTCCCGTAAAACGCAGTCAGCTGCTTAATTCAAAGCTTATTACAAGTGTTGCAACAATGCTTTGTACCGGTCTTGTTATTTTTATCGATATACTCGTTATGATTATGATCGGCGCAGGTGAAGCATTTGTCGATGAGTTGCTGATGCCACTATCACAAGAACTTTTTGCTTTTTTAAACGGTTTATCTATATCCGATCACGTTTATATGTGGCTCGCCATAATTATGTTTGCTATAATTATGATACTATCATCTGTATTCTCTACCCTGTTTTTATTTGCCTGTATCACATTTGCATCAATTATTACAAAAAAGGCAAAGGTTATTACAGCAATCGGTATTTATTATGTGGCAAACGGCTTTATATCAGGCTTTTTGCAAATTATTTATATGTTTGGTATCAGCGCAATTGGTGAGTGGCTTAGTGCACTTCCACAAAACTCACAGAATATTGTATTTACAATAATGCTATTTGGCGTACTTGTGATAGTTGCATTAATGTGCTTACTTCTTTATACACTTGAGTACTTTATGCTTGACCGCAAGCTCAATTTAAGTTAAGGGGGAATAAAAATGAAAAAGAAAATATTATCTTTGATTATTGCAGTTTTACTTATTGTTCCTTGCTTAGCGTTAAACGTTTCGGCAGCCACCACGCCCGAAATAAGCATTTTAAACAACGGTCAGAATCTTGAATACCAAGGTAATAATTACGTGCGATTTGACGCTTCATTGGTTGATTTTGATATTGAGGAATATCTTGATGATGTACAATACAATCTTGGTAATATTAAATCTGCTGACTATGAATTCAGCTATAACAACGCAATAATAAGGGCATATTTTACATATAATGACGGTAGCATGCTTACCGCCTCGTTTATAAACGATAACTTTTATTATTCGGAATATCAGCGTATGATTACAAATCCCGATAAGTTTACCGTTGATTTTTATTATCCCGACGATAATACCGTAACTGCAAATTCCGAAGCATTTTTTGGCGAGGCTACAAGCCTTTACGGTGATGACCTTTGGTATAGTAACCAAATGGATGTAACGGTTAAAGCGGAGGATAACAGTTTTTATATTAATAAAGGCTGTTTGTTTATAGTGGACGATACCTATTACTATTACGACTATGAAAAGGCGGGTATAACCGATCCGTACAGTTTTAATGCTTATGAGATTGAGGGCTGGATTGAGGTATACAAAATCACCGACCCCGACCTGTGCGCACAGCTTGATGCGGCTTACAGTGAGTACAACGACGATTTTATAGGTCTGTTAGGCAGTGATTTTACCGAAGGTATTGCTATAGTTCTTTTAGTTCTGGTCTTTGCTGTTATACCGCTTGCCGCGCTGATAATATTCTTAATACTGGCTATTCGCGCAAAGACTCCGTCTTATAAAAAACTGTTTACCGCAATTTACATCACAGCTGCTACAGGACTTGGTGTTTTTGTGATTACCGTACTGTTAATTACTTTGTTAAAATAGTAGCGCAATTTAAACGGCTTGGGGTTCGACCTCAAGCCGTTTGTTTATATCTGTGACGGATTATTACCTGTTTCCCTTTTATATGTAGCCGAAAAATACCCCTGTGAGCTAAAGCCTAACGCATCTGCCACCTCATTTACCGTCATACCGCCTTTAAGCATCAGCGTGGCGGTTTTGATTTTAAGGGTCA
>CAYLXT010000123.1:0-3751 GCA_964387615.1 uncultured Ruminococcus sp. | reverse complement strand
GAAATTATTACCTTTCCCCAACCGCACTCGCGGTTTTCGGTTTTGTCACTGGGCACCGGAATGCCAACCGTTGTAAAACGATTATCGCCGCCACCGATAGCAGTAATACTTGCATTTTGTGGCTCTATAACCGTACAGTGCAGTTTACCGCCCTTGTGCTTGATAATAATTTCGTTACCGTTTATCTGTGGCTCTTCCATCATATGAAGGTGGAAACATTTAATAAACTCTTCACTCTTTGCTGTTACCTCGTCACTTACTGTGAAAATGCCGTTTTCACCTTTGTTCGGCTCAAACGTCATCTGACGGATAACGCTTTCACAAGTATGAGCATAAGCGGTAGTTAAATCTCCGATAATCTCTATTTTATCTTCACTTTCCGTGTGCGATATTACCTTTGCCATCTGGCAATCGCGCTGCCAAGCCGCAGCCAAATCGGGTTCTAAATTATAATTTGTAGTGGGTTTGGGTCTACGAGTACCACCGTCGTTAATAAGGTCAAACTGCCTTCCCCATTCATCTATTCGGCCGAGCGTTTTAACCTCGCGGTCACGGACGGTAAGGCAGTTGTGCGATGAAGTACAAGTATCATAATTATAAAAATGCTCGCAACCGTACCAATAATACGCACCCGAACTTGACGCCAATATACCGTTATGGTAAATTTGAAAATCGCCCGTGTCGTAATGCTCGTGACCCTGACACCAAAGCTCGCCTATCTTCATATAAACAGTAGTTTTCTTTTGCTCATCTTTATAAATTGTAGTGCCTGCAGGATATTTAAAATATCTTGCCTTTTCATAAGGTTTTGGGGTAAAGGTTGGCGTAATGAGATTAAACACCAAATGCACTACAGGCGAATAAAGTCCCTCACCGTAGGTGGTATCCTTGTACAAATCCGTACTGTAGTGTGTGGGCACCATAACCTCATCGCGATAGTTATGGAGATAATATTTTTTATAATTTTCGTTACCTGTAAGTGCCGCGGCAAAAAAGTTTACAATAGTAAAAGGATGCTTTACAACGTGACCTCCGCCTTTATCATCATTACAGTCGTTGCCTATGCGTAAACTCTCTCCGTCACCACGGGTCAGATAATAATATCCATCGGCATTTTCAACACACTCGTCAAAAATTCTTTCGCCACTCATCTGATAAAATAGCAGTTGAGCCCAAAGCGCCGACACCTGACGATAAGCACCATAAGAGGGACCCTGATTATGAAGACCGCAAGAAAAACTGAATTTATAAAACGGCACAAGGTCGTTTATTATCCTACCAACAACAAAATCATATATATCGGGCCGCTCGTCATAAGTAGCAATTGAAAAAGCCAACATATCACGAAGATATTGCGCCTCATGAGAATGAGAGTGGGTATTGCGTTGTTTTACGGGTGGGTAACCAACCTCCATACCGGCTTCTAAAAACTGCTCGCATTTTTCTATAAAAAACAGTTTTTCTTCTTCTGCAAGATATTTATAAAGCCAATCGTAAAGACAAGATACAACAAAAACAATATGACCTGTATGACGGCAAAGCATAAGATTAACGTTTCTATCAATGCTGAAATGCTCTACAATCTTTTTGGTATTATCTATAATACTACGCGCTTTGTCAGCGTCATCATCTATCCACGCTTCAAAAGACTTTGACTCTATCATCATACATACCATAAGGTTATAACGGCCTGCAGAAATATCATCATAAAATTCACGAAAATCCTTCTTGCAGATACGTTGCCAAAGCTCATAGGCGCGATGATTTTCTATATGTGAAAAATTATCAATAATTCGTTTTTTATCCGACTGTCTGAACATTACACGCGGATGTTCGGCAGGTGGAGTTATATAGGGTTTTTTGTATGGTGAGTTAAGCATATCTTTTCTCCTTAAAACTTGGACATATTTTTAGCTTTTTCGGCCGAAATTTCATTTTTAAGTGGAATATTATTATCAATAAAATCAGCGCTTTCCCTTATTAACTCACGCGTTATAAACGCACGCAAATTCACAGTAGGTCCTGCCTGATGCGGCAAAAGCAATACGTTGTCAAGTGAAAGAAGCGGACTATCCATATCAATAGGTTCTTTTTCATAAACGTCAAGCGCCGCATTAAAATCACCGTTTTCAAGATGCTTTATCAGTGCTGCTTCATCCACAACTGCGCCGCGCGCGGTATTTACGAATAATGCACCGCGTTTTACAAGTGACAGTAATTTTTCATCAATGATATGATGTGTGCTGTCATTATAAGGCAGGTGAAGCGAAATTATATCACAGGTAGAAAACAATTCTTCTATTGAGCATTGGGTAATTGCATAATGCTCTTTATCTTCGGTAGATATCTCTGCTATATCGTAAACCTTAATATTAACATCAAAATTACTTAGCATTTTTGCAACGTATTTTCCGACTCCGCCGAAGCCTACGATGCCAACCGTTTTATATATAACACCATTGGTGTAATCGTCGGTTTCGCGCCATATTTTTTTGCTTTTAAGTCTATCGGTATAAAACGGTATATTGCGTAGTGCCGCTAACATATATGCCACAGCGCCCTCGGCGGTTGATTTTGAATAATAATCAAATCCGCTTATCACCTTTATATCACGCGCATAAACCTCATCACATACAACAGGCGCTACGGTAGAGCCAAGATGTGTCAGTAATTTAAGTTTTGGCGCACACTCTAAAATCTCGGGTGTGAGAGCGGGCGAACCCCAGCAGGTTATATATGTATCACAGTCTTTAATCCTTTCTTTTAATTCATCCTCTGATGCTTTTGCAGTATCAATCCATATAATTTCACCGAGCGTTTTGGCGAGTTCTATGTTTTCTTTTGTGAAAAAGGTATCAAAAGTTTTATCTTTTTTCAGAGCAACTAATGCTTTCATAAATACTCCTATGCATAATATTATATTGTAATTATATAATCAAATTATCCGTTTTACAATATAGTTATCGCTCATATTATATAACAATTCGCTCATTTTCGTTGACAAATATATTTTTATTTAATAAAATAAAAACAGTTTATTGAAAAGGAATGTTTTTGTGGGTGATATAAGAGATTTTGATAATTTTACGGCAAATCCTATTACGTCCTTTAAAAACGCAGGTTATTATAAACACCGCGCAGGTTGGGTTTGCACGCAAGAAACAGAACACGCTGTGTTTTTTTGCGTTGAATCGGGAAAAATGAAGGTCAGAACTAAAAATTGTGATTGTATTTGTAATGCAGGCGACGTAGTTTTTATTAAAAACTTTGAAAGCGTAACGCTATCAAACGCCGAAGATAACGACCTGTCCTATTACTTTGTTTCATTTTTTTGCGAACGCGACTTTGATTTTCAAATAAATACAGTAACAAAAGATGCGAATGCTTTAAAGCTTTTCAAAGCCATAAGCGAAACTCACCGCTCAGGCGCATATCTCTCTAAAATCAAGGTTGCGGAATTGTTTTTGCGGCTACTGTATCTACTTTGCTCACAAAAGCTTCAAAAAAGCAAAGACTATACCGATAATTATAAACTTTTATCCACAGTTGAATACATAAACATAAATTACTACAAAAAAATAACGCCTGAATATCTCTCGGAGTTTTCGGGTTATTCTCCGGCGCATTTACGAAGACTTTTTGTCAAAAACTATGGTGTTCCGCCTATGGAATACATTTTAAACAAAAAGATAGAAATGGCAAAGGAAATACTGCTTGATGCGCCCGAAAAAACAATGCAGGAAATAGCCGA
>CAYLXT010000122.1:0-3947 GCA_964387615.1 uncultured Ruminococcus sp. | reverse complement strand
GCTCAACAACCATCTGAGCGCACTCGGCTGAATCGTAAGCGTAAAAATCGTAGGTGTCAGGAAATAAATATCCCTCAAGCGTATAATAGGTTTTTCCTTCATTACAATTTTCAAGCAACTTGGTATCAAGCTTTACTTCACCTAAAGCATAGATAAAATCAGCCTTTGAGCATACACCCTTTTCTTCAAGGATAGTAGCAATACCCTTAACTACTACATCCTCGCCGTTTACGTTTTTGGTATAATCGTTAATTCCCGTGCCTTCGGGTATGGTTACCTTTACGCTTTCCGCTTTTGCACCGTCATTCATAAGCATATCGGCGATTTCGTCATAGCCCGCCTCAGTATTAAAGGTATAAAGGCCGTACTTGTATTGGCTTTCATAACCTTTAACCTTGGAATATAATCTGAATAGCAACGGCATTTTAACCGCGCCTGATTCTTCTAACCTTTCGGCAATGGCAACGGTTGACGAGCCCATAGGTATGTCCATTTGCACCGTATCGCCTCTTCCAAATCCAAGGCCCAAAAAATCCGCGCCCGCATAAATACAGGTAACGCCAAGAACTATCGATACCACAATAATGCAGAATATCCATATTATATTTTTTATAGCAGAGCTTCTTTTTTTAGCTTTGCGTTTACCACGCTTTTTCTTGCCATGTTGTTCGGGTTCTTCGACATTAAAGCCCTTGCCGATTACAAAATCATCATCGTTAATATTAAAGTTATTATTTTGCATAACATTCTCCGATTAATACGCGCCGTAACGCATACTTCTTGCCGTCTTTTTAGCCAATTCTTCATTTTCACTTACCGCTTCCAAATAAAGCAAAGCAAAATCCATAGCGCCGCCTGCTCCCCAACCTGTAACAATATTACCATCGCGTACGGCAGGTCGGTCAAGCACATGCGCGCCTGTAAGCTCTTTTTCAAACCCTGTATAACATACCGCGTTTTTGCCGCTTAATAATCCCTTGTGACCTAAAATCATAGGTGCCGCGCATATAGCGCCGATAATCTTACCTTTGCTCGCAGCATAATCTATAAACTTTTGTACGGTTTCATCGGCTTCAAGATTTGTGGTGCCCGGCAAACCACCCGGAAGTATAATACCGTCAAGATTATCAAAGGTAGCCTCGCCCAAGGTAATATCACAGCTTACTGCAATATTGTGCGAGCCACGCACCTGCTTACCTGTAACACCAACCGTCTTAACAGCGACACCCGCGCGACGCAGTACGTCAACCGGTGCTAACGCCTCAAGCTCTTCAAAGCCTTTCGCTAAAAATACATATACCATTTTATATCACCTTAAAAAAGTTTTAAAGTTTCTGCTAAAACATCGTTTGCGATATCCTCGATTGAACGCGGCTCGCCATTCTTGGCGCAAGGAATAATTGTCCAACCCGAATATTTAGCCGTAAACATAGCCGCCTTGCGACAATTATCCAAATATGCAGTATCGCTTTCGTGAATATCCTTTTTGGCCTCGTCACCCTTATATCTGGTAGACAGCAATTTTTGGGAAACCTCTATCGGCATATCCAAAAAGATTACCTTATCAGGCTTTGGAATACCAACCTTGTTATATTCTAAATCATAAAGCCAGTCCAAAAAATCTTTCCATTCGTGCTCGTCCATCTTTGATGTTTGATGCACAGCGTTTGAGGTGGTATATCTGCCCGAAACTATAACGCCGTTTTCGTTATAATATTCGCCCCACGTCGTTTTGCATGAAGCGAATCGATCAACAGCGTAAAAAAGCGATGCCGCATAAGCGTTTACATCCCCTGGCTTTTTACCGAAAGCGCCACCTAAATACATCTTTACGAGCGCGCTTGAATCGCTGTCATAATCGGGGAAGGATACCGTTTTGCTCTCTATCCCCTGTTTTAATAGATTTTGCGGTAACAATTCAAGCTGTGTTGATTTGCCGCTACCGTCAAGACCTTCAATTACAATAAGCTTACCCATTGACTTTCATATCCTCATAAAATTTCTTTATATCTTTTGCCTTACCGCAACTCATTTTACCCTCGGGGCACGGACCGACAAGGCAAGGAGGACCCGCTTTTTTAAATAGGTCAGGTGCCACCTCTTGAACGAGACGTAGCATCTGATTTGCTACTTCCTGAATTTCCCACTGCGCGCGGTTGCAGCAGCGGTGACGGAAAAAATTATGTAAAGATCTCGCATTCATAGTAACCACCATTTTTGTTTCACACGCGTTCGGAAGCACAAAACGCGCGTCTTCAATAGCTTTTTTAGACGCAAGTCTTGCGGCTGTTTTTTCATCCTTACCCTCGGCAATAAAGGTTTTAGTGTGCTTTTCGGTAAGTATTTCGGCAATTTTATCGTAAGACTCCTGTGCCAAACGCATTGACTCTTTATAAGCTTCAAGTGCAACAGGATCACCCGCAACCTCAGGTGGTGTTACAAACTCAAAGGCACCCTCTTTTACATAGCGCTGACTTTTAACCGAGTAAGACGCCATTCTGTGACGGGTTATCTGCGCCAAAAATGCGCGGGATACACCCTCAATACCAAAGGTGAAAGATGCATGTTCAATAGGGCTTTCGTGACCTATTTCCGAAAGCATTTCGACAAAGCTTGCCGCCTTTTCTTGCGTTAAACCGTCATACAAATCGCCTATGGTAGACGAGCTATAGCAAAGCTTTGCAGCCGAAGCCACGGTCTTTTCGGGATTAGGTGTATGCGCAAGTAATGTAACGGTAGGCATAGTATTCATCTCCTAATGATTTTAAAATTCGATTATGTAGGGAACGACCTACGTGTCACAGACATTAAGCTACGCTTAATAGCTAAATAACTCCTTCGGAGCAGCTAAATTAAATTCACACATAGCGTGTCGCAGACACATTTAGCTACGCAGTAATTTAGCGCACCTACAGGTGCATTTAGCTCACGTCGGTGAATTTAGCTTATATTCCACACAATTATATCATAAGCCACAAATAATATCAATTAAATTTTATAATATTGGTACAATTTTAAAAAATGTAAAAAATTTTGTAAAAAAAGTCTTTTTTTGTAACTTGAAATATGCTACAATGTATTTGTAAAAATTTTATATGTTTTGCGGAGGGATTTTCATATGTCCAGTATCAACTTTAAGCACACACCCTACGGCGACCTTGCAATCATCAGTATGCGCGGCTGCGAAGACATTTCTTCACAGGTAGACTTTTACCTCAAACAATGGCGAGGCATTAAGGAAGAGGATCAATCCTTTGTAATTGACGTTAACTGCCCACGTTTTGGCACAGGCGAGGCAAAGGCCGTTCTTCACCATTCGGCGCGCGGTCTTGACGCGTTTATCATCTGCGATTGCTTTAACTACAACGTTACATACAAAATGTATGGACAAACTGTTCCTATGAGTCCCGACGATCATTTTCAAGATCTAAAACGTGTTATCGCAGCCTTTGGCGGTAAGGCTCGCAGAATTACCGTTATTATGCCTATGCTTTACGAGGGCAGACAGCACCGCCGCACAGCGCGTGAGTCTATGGACTGCGCAATGGCACTTCAAGAGCTCGTTTCAATGGGTGTAAAAAACATCATCACCTTTGACGCTCACGACCCCCGTGTTAACAACGCGATTCCCTACGACGGCTTTGACAATGTTCAGGCCGCTTACCAGATGATTAAGGCGCTGCTGCGCAGTGTTCCCGACGTTAAGCTTGACCGTGACCATACTATGATCGTATCCCCCGATGAAGGCGGTATGGGCAGATGTATCTATTACTCGTCTGTTTTAGGCTTAGACCTTGGTATGTTCTACAAACGCCGTAACTATTCAATCGTTGTAAACGGCAAAAACCCGATTGAAGCGCACGAATTTTTGGGCAAAGATATCACAGGCAAGGACCTTATCCTCGTTGACGATATGATATCCAGCGGCGAATCAATGCTTGACATTG
>CAYLXT010000121.1:0-3958 GCA_964387615.1 uncultured Ruminococcus sp. | reverse complement strand
GGTATAATTTATGTAAATAATTTTATTAACTTTGCCACATAATGCCGATTATGTGTGAAAAGGGGTTTGATGCAAGAGATGCCCGATATAGACAAAGAAAAAACTTGCTGTTTCTTTGGTCACAGAAAGATAGATGAAACGGAAGAATTAAAAAATAAGCTATGCGGAATTATAGAGAATTTAATCGTAAATGAAAAAATAGACACCTTTCTCTTCGGGAGTAAAAGTGAATTTGATGACTTATGCCATAAAATCGTTACCGACTTAAAAGAAAAATATCCTCACATCAAACGGATATATGTGAGGTCGGCATTCCAACACATTCCCGACTGGTATGAAGAAAGTTTGCTCAAAAATAACGAAGGTACATACTTCCCTGAACATATGGAAAATGCGGGCAGAGCATCCTATGTGGAACGCAATCAGGAAATGATTAACCACAGCAAATTCTGTGTGGTCTATTACGATGAAAATTATCTTCCACCAAGGCGTAAAAACAGCAGACGAGATTTGTTTGACTACCAACCCAAAAGCGGAACCGCAGTCGCCTATGACTATGCCGTGAGAAAGAAAAAGGAAATTATAAATGTACTGAATTAGGAGAAATTGCTATGGCAAAAAATGCGAGCTTGAGAAAAGCTGATAAAGTTGAAAATGATGAATTTTATACCCAATATGATTACATACAAAAAGAAATAAATGCATACTTGGAATACAATCCCGATGTGTTTAAAGGAAAAACCATACTCCTCCCTTGTGATGATCCTGAATGGAGTAACTTTACAAAATTTTTTGCGCAAAATTTTGAAAACTTCGGATTGAAAAAATTGATAAGTACAAGTTTTGCCTATGAAAGCAAAAACTATAAAGGTTGCTATCAATTATCACTTTTTGAAAGTGACTCCCCACAATTTGATGAAGATAAAACAAAAACTCATGGTAAAATATTTACGCTTACAAGAGATGGCAATAAGTCAGGCACTATTGATATTGATGATTTAGAATGGACTTATTTAGAAGGTGACGGAGATTTTCGTTCCAATGAAGTTAAAGCTTTAAGGGATGAGGCGGACATTATTATCACAAATCCACCATTTTCTCTTTTTAGGGAGTTTGTAGCATGGATATTTGAAGCAAATAAAAAAGCTATTATCATCGGCAGTCAAAATGCTATTACATATAAAGAAATATTCCCACTTATTAAGGAAAATAAATTATGGTTAGGAGCCACTTGTAATAGCGAAGATATGGTTTTTGGCGTGCCAGAGGGTGCTGAGGTTGCTCCAAAAGACAAAGAAAAGGCTGCTAAACTTGGCTATGTTGGGAATTATACCCGTCTTGGCAATTCTTGCTGGTTCACTAATATTGATCACGGCAGAAGACATCAAGTTTTACAGCTTATGACTGAAGAAGATAATATCAAATTTAGCAAACACAAAGATGTCCGTAATCTTGGTTATCAAAAATTTGATAATTACAATGCAATTAACATTCCTTTTACAGATGCAATTCCCTGTGATTATGAAAAGGAAATGGGTGTTCCTATCAGTTTTCTATACAAGTATAATCCTAATCAATTTGAAATTATTGACGGAATCGGTAGATATAGCGTTCTGGATAATGAGAATACAAAAAAAGCCGGAAAGTATTTATCAATGGTAAATGGAGAGGCAAAGTTCTTCCGCATAATTATCAGAAAGAAGGTGTCCGAAGAATGATAACCACATTAAAAACCGACATAACCGTAGCCGACATTTGCAAAGGCTTTGTATATAACGAATACGAGGGCAAAGGTCTGTTCGGACTGTCCGGCAAGCTTGTCATTCAGCCGGAATATCAAAGAAATTACATATACGCTGACGGAAAGCGTGATGTTGCCGTTATAGACTCCATCATCAAAGGTTATCCTCTCGGACTTATTTACTTTACAAAAGTTGCTGAAAATAAGTATGAGGTTCTTGACGGTCAGCAACGTATAACGAGCTTTGGTCGTTTTGTTACAGGCAAATTCGCAATTACCGATAGTAACGGCATCCCCCGATATTTTTCGGGACTTGCAGAAGATGTGCAGAAAAAGATAATGGAAACACCTCTTACCATATACATCTGCGAGGGTACGGAGAGCGAGATTAAAGAATGGTTTAAGACCATAAATATTGCAGGTATTCCGTTAAACGAGCAGGAACTGTCCAATGCAATTCATTCCGGACCTTTTGTAACAAAAGCGAAAGAGGAATTTTCAAACAGTCAGAACGCCAATATACAAAAATGGAGTGCCTATATCTCTGGCAGCGTGTTAAGACAAGATTATCTCCGCACTGCTCTTGAATGGGTAAGCAAAGGCAAAATTGACGATTATATGAGCAAACACCGCTATGACGATAATATAACCGAGTTAAAAGCATATTTCACAAGTGTTATTGATTGGGTGTCGAGTGTGTTCACCGACGTTGAAAGCGAAATGCGTGGACTTCCCTGGGGTGAATTTTATGAGCAATATCACACGAACTCATATAACCCCGATGAAGTGTCTGCAAAGCTCCGTGAACTGTACGGCGACTTTTATGTAAAAGACAAAAAGGGTGTTTACGAATACATCCTCGGTGGCTGCACCGACAACAAGCTCCTTAACATCCGTGTCTTTGACGAGCCGACCAAAAAGACGGTTTATACACAGCAGACCGAAAAGGCAAAAGCAAAGAATGTGTCAAACTGTCCTCTCTGTGCTATGGGCAGCGACAACAATAAAACTCGTGTATGGAAAATAACCGAAATGGATGCAGACCATGTTACCGCTTGGAGCAAAGGCGGAGCTACGGATATAAAGAATTGTCAGATGCTTTGTAAAACACATAACAGGGCTAAAGGAAATAAATAAATTTTTAAAAGAATATATAAAACCCATTGACAAGAAACATTAAAAGTGTTATAATTTATTTGCTAACAAAATTAGGTATAATTATTAGGAGAATTGGAATGAGTGAATATTTAGACTTAGCAGGACAATTTATTAACATAAGAAGAAGCCTGCCTTATATTAAATTTGATAACGAAGTCTCTAAAAAAGTTAAACACGAGATTTTTATATTAAGCTATTTGAAACTACATAACGGGGTTGCTCATCCAAAGGATCTAAGCGAAGAGTTTATTGTCAGCACTGCACGAATGGCTGTTCTTTTAAATCAGCTTGAAGAAAAGGGATATATCGTTCGTATTCATGATGATGAAGATAACCGTCAGACAATTGTAAAGCTTCAGCCTAAAGGTATGGAATTTTTTAATGAATGTAACAACGAAATAATAAAATTTATTGCAAGGTTTTTTGAAGAACTCGGAGCAGATGATGCTCAGGAATTCGTCAGATTATATTCAAAGCTGATGAATTTTGTAGCCGAAAAAAAATGATGCCTGCAACAGCGGGCAAAATTTTTTATATAAATTGCTAACAAAATTAGTAATAAAATTAGTTAAGAAAGAAGATGTTTACACATGGCAAAGAAACAATTCAAAACGGAGTCGAAAAAGCTGCTTGATATGATGATCAACTCTATCTACACGCACAAAGAAATCTTTTTGCGCGAACTCATATCAAATGCAAGCGATGCGATAGATAAAAGACATTTTCGCTCACTTACAGATAATGCAGCAGGTCTGAATTACGGTGATTATGAAATCAGAATTGATGCTGATAAGGATAACCGTATCCTTACCCTTACCGATAACGGCTGCGGTATGACAAAGGACGAGCTTGAAAACAATCTCGGCACAATTGCAAAAAGCGGCTCTTATGATTTCAAAACAAATCCTGATAATAAGACAGATGAAAACATTGATATTATAGGACAGTTTGGTGTAGGCTTCTACTCTGCTTTTATGGTATGCAGCAAGGTAATCGTTGAAACCCGCTCCATTGATTCTGATGAGGCATATCGTTGGGAATCAAGCGGTGTTGACGGTT
>CAYLXT010000120.1:0-3999 GCA_964387615.1 uncultured Ruminococcus sp. | reverse complement strand
CGCATTATAAACATTACTGCGGCAAGGCTTGATATAAGAGTCAGCAAAATTCCAACGCCTATCAGTTGTAATATTACCACAAAGTCGGTTGAGTATGAAACCTCGCTTATATAATTTGCGGCTGAATCCTTAACGTCGTTCATAAATCCGCCAAAGCCGCCCTTTTCGTCAGGAATTTCCATATCAGAATTGCCCGAGGGTGCTGTTGGCATTCCCGTCATACCGCCGCCACCTGCCATGGTGTCACGGCCGAAGCCTTGGGTCATATTATCCTGTGTTTGCTGGTTAGATGTTATCTGTGCCGAAAGCAACGCGTTGGTAACGGGCACCGATACCGCTGCGCCAATACCCGCACCCACAATAATTGCGGCAAGTGTTACAACAAACAGTTCGGTTACAAACTGACTTGCTACCTTCCATTTTTTCATACCGATAGCTGTCAGCACACCGATTTCATATTTGCGCTCACGAATATTGAAGATATTTATAACTATAAGAATAACCGCGCCTATAATAAATACCACAAGCAAAAAGTATCCTGCTGTTTTGCTTAAATTTTCAAGCGGTACAAGGCTGTTTTCAAACTCGGTTATATCGGTCGAAGATATTGTATAATCCTCTGAAAGACCTAAATCGGCAGCTTCTTCGGCAAAAGCCTCGTAGTCTTCAACATCGGCAAAAACATAGGTATAATTCAATGTACCCTGTACGGCAGTTGACGTGGTCATACCACTGGTTTCATCGGTAACATCTTCAGCCGACTCGCTTGAAGCATCACATATAGCCTTTAACGCCTCATAGCTTGTCATAATTTTATTTGATGAGTCGGTAGCGGTAGAAAATCCGCCCATAAAATCGCTTGAGCTTGCTTGCTCGCCGGTATAAATACCAACTACGGTAAATGTAAAGGTTTCATCGGTATTATTAGGGTTAGCAAGGGTAATTTCGCTGCCTACCTCAAGATTGTTGTAGGTGGCAAGCTCTTCAGATATTATGCACTCGTTAGCTGTTGTGTTTTCATCAAATACAACACCCTCGGTAATAGAGCAGTTGCCCGACACAAAATCGGTCATAGCGATGTCGCTGCTGTAACCGACAACGGTAAAATCGCCCTGTGTGCCCATCATACCGCCAAACTCACGACCGCCTTTTCCGCCGCCCATACCACCTGCATCGTCAGGCATTTGTGATGTCTGTGAGCTGTCAGAATCTGATGTGCCGCCTGCTGTAAATGTACCCATAGTATCAATTGGTTCTAAATCGCCGCTTGCATCAAGTGTTGCCGAAAGGGTATAATAACTGTCCTTTACGCTCTCGGCAGCAGCATATGTCTCATACTCGTCAAGCGATAATTCGCTACCGCCCTGCAGCATCTCTTTCATTGCATCGCGGTCAAAGCCCCCTTTTTCACCGCTTTCGTCGGGCTTTTCCATAGCGCCCTGCATCATAGATTGCCTATCCATTGAAATCTGCGCCGTGATATTCATAAGACTAAGAGTATCCTCACGCGCTTTTGATGCCGATTCTTTAATAGACAACGCCACACACGCCGATACTGCGATTGCTAAAGCAATTATACCAATAAGAATATTTCGTCCTTTTGAACGTGATATGCTAAGCAATGCATTTTTTATAATGTACATATCGCACCTTCTTTAATTTAATGCAAAAATTTTAAATCTGCCGTATTGCAAACGGGTGGTAAAATTGTTAAGAAATTGTAAACTACTTTTACTTGTAATGCACAATTACCATAAGTTTTGCCACAACCTTAAACTTAAACTGCAACTATAATTTTTGTTTAGGATTCCCCGTGACCTTGTCGCTTGGAATGAGGCGCAAGATACATATATATTAATGTCATTCTGAACAGCGGTAGCTGTGAAGAATCTTAAAACAAAAAAACACAGCACCGGCTATTTATTTAGCTGGTGCTGCCCATTTAATTAATTGTGCATCGTGCATTATGCATTGTGCATTATTGTATCGGCTATACTTGCGGCGTGCTCGCGACATTTTTGTTCATCTTCACATTCTACCATAACCCTAACTACCGGCTCGGTGCCGCTCTCGCGAAGTAATACCCTGCCCCTGCCGTCTATTTTTCTTTCAACCTCTTTTACCGCCTTTAATACCGCCTCATTTGTCATTACCGCCCTTTTATCGCTAACCCTTACGTTTTGTGTAAACTGCGGATATACAAAAACGGGTTCCGCAAGCTTTGAAAGTGTTTTTTTGCTGTCGCAAAGCTCCTCGGTTATCATAATAGCCGTAAGCAAGCCGTCACCTGTGGTAGCATATTTTTTAAAAATAATATGCCCCGACTGCTCACCGCCCAGATCATAATCCTTTTGTTGCATACGCTCATATACAAAACGGTCACCAACGGTTGTCAGTTCGCAATCAATACCCGCTTTTTTAAGACTATTTACAAAACCGCTGTTTGACATAATCGTTGCCACAACAGTATCATCTTTCAGCATACCTCGCCGCTTTAGTCTGCCCGCTAATATATACATCATTTTATCGCCGTCAATCTCGTTTCCCTTTTCATCAACCGCGATACAGCGGTCACTGTCACCGTCAAAAGCAAAACCGATATCAAGATGATTTTCTCGTACCAATTTACAGAGATTTTCAATATGCGTAGAGCCGCAACCCTCATTTATGTTAGTACCATTAGGCGTGTCGCCCACAACATAAGTTTTAGCACCCAGCGCGTCAAACACCGCTTTTGCTATACTCCATGAAGCGCCATTTGCGCAGTCAAGACCGATTTTTAGATGCTTATAGGAATGTGACGCTACCGATATAAGATAGCCAACATATCGGTTTCTGCCCGAAACAAAATCCACAATTGCGCCGATTTCTTCTCTTTTTGCAAGTGGTAAATCTTCGCCCACTACGCCAAGTTTTTTTAGTTCTCCGTCAATATAATCTTCAATAAGCGCGGTAGCGGCATCGTCAAATTTTTCACCATAGCGATTTATAAGCTTTATACCATTATCATAAAAAGGATTGTGCGATGCAGTGATCATAATGCCGCAATCAAAGCCTTCGGTTCTTACAACATAGGAAACACTCGGTGTGGTGGTAACGTGCAGAATATAAGCATCGCCACCCGAAGCAATAATTCCCGAACATAGCGCATATTCAAGCATATAGCTTGAACGACGTGTATCTTTGCCGATAACTATACGCGGGCGGCCATCTGACCTGTCTGTCTTGCAAAGCGGTGATACAAAATACCAACCCAAGAATCTGCCTATCTTATAGGCGTGCTCGGATGTTAAATTTATGTTTGCTTCTCCACGAAAACCGTCAGTACCAAAATATTTATTTTTCATAAGAAAAAACCTTCTTTCGTATAATAGTATGCGAAAAAAGGTTTTATAAATGCAAAAGAGCCGAAACAAATTCGGCTCTTTAAAATTTATTATTCTTCTATATTTGCAGAAATTTTGCCATAAAGCGGAATGTCTGTATCACGCTTTGGCTCACGTGTGGGAGCGCTTGCTACAGTGTTAGACGGTCTGCGACCTCCACGGTCATTTCTGCGACGGTTACCGCCATCACGACGTGGCATATTTGGTGTGCCACCTTCGGGGAATATAACGACACGACGGTTTTTGCCTTCACCGATTGACGCTGAGCATACACCCTCAATTTCCTGAACTGAGGTATGAATAATACGACGCTCATAAGCACTCATTGGTTCAAGCGCACGGTTACGATTGTTGCGCTTAACCTGCTCAGCTACGCGACCTGCCAGTGAAATGAGTGTCTGCTCGCGCTTTTCGCGATAATCACCAATGTTAAGAGTTACCTTAAAATAGCCGCCCGAATTGTTAGCTGCCAGTGATACAAGGTGCTGCAAAGCGTCAAGTGTTTCGCCACGGTGACCGATTACAACGCCAAGGCCCTCGCCGTCAAGTATAATAAGTGCACCGTTTTCACGAACAGCAGCCTTAATTTCAACATTTTCACAACCAAGATTTT
>CAYLXT010000119.1:0-4016 GCA_964387615.1 uncultured Ruminococcus sp. | reverse complement strand
TAAATGTTCCAAGTCCAAAACTGACGGACAAAGCCTTGTCCACACGGTTCATAGCACCTTGGTCTATTGTACCCATTTTTTCTTTAAGACGCTGTTTATCAATGGTGCGCACCTGTTCGAGCAACACAATACTGTCTTTACTGAGTCCGCAACATTCAGCATTAAGATTTATATGTGTCGGCATTTTGGATTTTTCGTGCTGACTTGTAATAGCCGCAGCAATCACCGTGGGACTGTAACGATTACCCACATCATTCTGAACTATAAGAACAGGTCTTACCCCACCCTGCTCTGAACCTATAACGGGGCTTAGGTCTGCGTAGTAAATATCTCCGCGTTTAATATTCATTATTGCTTCACACTCCAAAGTTTTTATGCATTAAATATTCTTGCTCTATTAACAAGAAAATAATCACTTTGAAAAGATAAAATTTTATTATCTTCTCACCCACATTTTATGTGAAGCCATATAAAAATGTTAAACCCTAAGGTTGCCCTTAGGGTTTTGTGCTTACTGTTTGTCTTTTTGTCTGGCGCTAACTGCACCTTCGGGGTCAATTTCACCGGCTTTTAGCAGTGACATTTTTGTAAGAGCAGGTCCTACGAGTTCGTAAACCAGTACAGCAAATAATGTAATATTTGCAATAACTATGCCTACATCACCAAGTTCTTCCGCCTTGATAGCCATACCAAGAGCCACGCCTGCTTGTGGGAATAAGGTAATACCAAGATACTTAATAATATTGGGGTCGCATTTTGTCATTTGCGAACTGATACGAGCGCCAAGATATTTACCGAGGCAACGAACAAGTATGTAAACCAAACCGATAAGAACTATTGTAACATCCTTAAATATAGAAAGCTCAAATTCTGCGCCGCTTATCACAAAGAACAGTATAAACAGTGGCGCGGTCCAACGGTCAAGTCGGTCCATAAGATTTTCGGAAAAATCACACATATTGCAAAATACGGTGCCAAGCATCATACAAACAAGCAACGATGAAAAAGCAATATGAATACCGCATATTTCAAAGCTGATTTTTGAAAGACCTACCGTCGCAAGTACAAATGCCACCGACATTGCAAGTCGTTTTGAACGCGAATGGAAAAATCGCTCAAAGAAGGTGAATATTGCGCCCATTACAAATCCGAGTAACAACGACATAGCAACCTCTGCAATGGGTTCTACAATTACAGATACTATATCAACCGTACCGCTGCTTATTGCTTTTGCAACACCAAAAGATATCGCAAACAGCACAAGACCCACAGCGTCGTCAAGAGCTACTACAGGAAGCAATACATCGGTAACAGGGCCCTTTGCCTTGTACTGACGCACAACCATCAGCGTAGCGGCGGGCGCTGTTGCGGCTGCTACTGCTCCCAAAACAACAGCAGCCGCAAGCGGTAGTTTATCCGGTATTATAAAATGCAAGCCGATAAGAGCGGCATCTACCAAAATTGTGGTAAACACAGCTTGAAAAACGCCTATTACAGTTGCCTGCTTACCAATCTTTTTAAGCTGAGCAAGTCTGAATTCGTTACCTATTGCAAAAGCAATAAAACCTAACGCCACATCACTTATAAGGCTGTAAGTTTTTACGTCGGCGTGGTCTACAAAGCCGAGTCCCTTAATGCCCAGAGCGCCAAGAACATAAGGTCCTATCAGAACACCAGCTACAAGATACGCGGTAACTGCGGGCAACTTTACCTTTTTGGCAAGACGTGAAAGCATAAGTCCCGCAAAAAGCGCAACAGATAAACAAATTAAAATTTGCACAAAAATCCCCTCTTAATTTTAAAATTTATTCTTAGGCTGATAAGAGTCTAAAAATTTTCGTACGTGAGCAAGTATAACACAACAAAAGCATAAAAACAAGTGAAAAATCAAAATTTTAGGTCAAAAGCAAAAACTTCCGTCTCTTTTCTTAATTGACAAAAGCATTTGAATATAATATAATTACATATCATATTGAAAGAAGGTTCCTAATGTACACCTTTAAACGAATAACTGCTTTGTTTTTGGCTGTTTCAATTTTGTTGCTGACAATTCCCACAGCATATGCCTCTGCTTCTGACGTTGATATGCGATACGGTAAAGAGCAGCTTGGCAAAATGCCCAATAGCGCGGCACTTCAATTTGTATATGACAAACTAGTAAGCGGTTGCGCAGGTTCTGTTGCCGAAACCATCAGCATAAGCGACTCTACTCACAAAATAACAATAGACGAGCTTTACACTGTTTATTCAATGTTTTACAGTGATTATCCCGAGTATTTCTGGATAGAAAACGGCGGTTACAGCTATTCACATTTCAGTGATGGCATTGTTGTTGCTATAAGACCAACTTATATAGATTCTATCGACAATATTAATGATGCAAAAACTGAGTACAACCAAAAAATCGCCGAGTTAACCTATGGCCTTGAAGGCAAGTCGGACTATGATAAATCTTTGATTTTACATGACAGACTTTGTGAAACCACAGAATATATCAGCAACGATAACGACCAAAATGCATATGGCGCTCTGGTGCAAGGTGAGGCTGTTTGCAACGGTTACGCGCGTGCATATCAGCATCTTATGCAAACTGTAGGAATATCCTGCTGGTATGTCAGAGGCTACAGTAGCAGGCCCGGAACCAGCACAATGGAGGCTCACGCCTGGAACGTTGTTAAGCTTGATGGTGTCTGGTATTATACCGATGTAACCTGGGACGATCAGGGCGAGGACACTTTTTATGCTTTTTTTAACATAACCGAAAAGCAGTTAAAAGAAGATCACATTATTGAAACCGAAACCGCAAAGCTTGTTCCAAGTGCTACCGCAACCGATGCCAATTATTTTATTAAAAACGATCTGATGTTTTCACAATTTGATCAATACAAACTTACTACAGTTCTTAACAATAAGGACAATAAAGCTCAGATATATGTAAGCGGTAATGTTGAAGACTTTAAATCACAGATAAAAAGCAACGCTTCTGCTATAGCCACTGCATTAGGTGCAACAGGCGGATACAGCTACGGTATAACTTATCTTGGCAATGCTTTAATAATAGATTTTAACATAACCGTTTCTTGCGCACATAAATATACAAACGCTTGTGATGCTGATTGTAATTTATGCGGTGCAACACGTACGCCTGCAGCCCATAAATACGACGACTCCAAAGACTCCACCTGCAATGTATGCGGTACGGTAAGAGATGTATCCGGCACACCAATCAGTTGGAGTGTCAGCGTTGCCAAAACGGGCATTTACAACATAACCCCCAGCAAAACGCTTAATGGCTTCACCAAAGACAGCATAACTGTTTTGGACAAGAACGAAACGATTGTTAAATACAATGACTCCAACAAAGGTTGGCCATTGGTAATGAATCAAGAATATAGCATAAGGCTCAATTCACAATTCAGCAACACCACTAATTTAAACTGGAAAGTATCCCAAATATCCGCATCCGCATTTCCCGATACGGCTGCAAACCAGTGGTACAGCGATGCCGTTGCCTACGCAGTAGGTCGTGGACTAATAGGAGGCTACGGTAACGGTAATTTTGGACCCGCAGATAATATACAGCGCCAAGACTTTTTGGTAATTTTGGCGCGCCTTGACGGCGTCGATCTTACCTCATACGGCAAACAAAACAGCAGTTTCCCCGATGTTCCCGAAGGCAGTTATTACGAAGCGGCGGTAAACTGGGGCGCAAAATACGGAATAGTAACCGGCTACCAGAACGGCAAGTTTGGTACGGGCGATAAGATAACCCGCGAGCAGCTTGTAACCTTCCTATACAGATATGCAAACTATAAAGGACTTGATACCGGCTATACAACCGCCGAAAAAAACAAGGTAAAGAACACCTATACCGACTATAAAAACGTGACATCATATGCTCAGGATCCTGTAATCTGGGCGGTAACAAATGGCGTTATAAGCGGCAAAACCTCTACTACAATAGTGCCTAGCGGCAACGCGCTTCGTTGCGAGGTAGCGCAGATTATGTATAATAT
>CAYLXT010000118.1:0-4040 GCA_964387615.1 uncultured Ruminococcus sp. | reverse complement strand
TTGCGCCTACGATGAACGGAAGATATTACGGCGGCGGTATGATGCCCACACCTGAGCAGAAGCGTAATTCGGGTATGCTTTCCACTATGATATTCCATAAATCAGGCAAACTGAAAACCCTGGTGATTTTTCCCTCGCTTTTTAAAGGGGAGCATATTAAACACACCAAGCACGTGGATATTTTTGAAGGAAAGGAAATTACCGTAGAGTTTGACCGCCCGACCTCCTTGCAGATTGACGGCGAAACAATTTTAGGGGTTACAGCCTACACCGCAACAGCACATAATACGGCTGTCATTAAAGAAAAGGTTGCAGCCTTGTAAGGTGATAAAATGAAATTTTTAATCGCATTGCTTATCATAATACCAACTCTTATAGCTGTTTTATTGTTTACGGTTGCAGCACTTGCCTACAATAATCCGGTAATGCTTGCGGCGGCAACCAATCCCACCATTGCCACTCTCTGCATTGTAGCGGGTGTGATTACGGCACTGCCGCTTTTGGTGGCGATTATTATTGGGCTTACCAATTTAATTACTTCAGCTAAAAAGAAAGAACAGGATGGCAAAGACTAATGGACATATATGGAAATCAGGAATATTGGAACCGATTGTTTTTATCAAAACTCCCGCTTCCTAAAAAAGAAATAAAGGGTTGGATCAAGTCTTATGCGGCACCATATAAAGAACTTATGGCATATTATAAGTGCGCTATAATGGAGGTGGAAACAAAGTTCCATGTGCTCAACGAGGAACTTTCCTTGGAATACGACCGCAATCCCATTGAAACCATAAAGACAAGACTAAAATCAGTAGAAAGCATCGGCGATAAATTAGCCGCACTGAATGTGCCGATTACGGTAAGCAGCATTGAGAAAAATCTGCACGATGTCGCAGGTGTCCGTGTTATATGCGGTTTCCCCAGTGATATTTATACGCTTGCGGATGCTTTTCTTAAGCAAGACGACATTACACTAATTGAGAAAAAAGATTATATAGCAAATCCCAAGCCCAACGGTTACCGCAGTTTGCACTTGATTGTTGAGATCCCTATTTTTCTGCACGATGAGAAAAGGCCGATGAAGGTAGAAGTGCAGTTCCGCACTATCTCGATGGACTGGTGGGCAAGCCTCGAGCATAAGATCCGTTATAAAAAAGACGTAAAGGTTTCAACAGAAATTACCGAAGAATTGCGTGAATGTGCTGAATCAGCGGCAATGCTTGATAACAAAATGGAGCAGATACAAAAGAAAATCGGAAAAATCAGATAGGAACTATTTTTATGTTAAAAACAAGAATTATCACGGGTGCAGGAATAACTGTTGTTCTGGCACTCGTTATGCTGTTTTCTCACATACCGTGGGTGTTGAGTTTGACAGTTGCCGCCCTTAGTGTGCGGGCAATTTATGAGTTTTACAGAGCGACCAAGCTAAAGGATAACAAGGTGGCTTACTATATCAGTTGCGCGGTTGCCGTTTTGTTGTCGGCTGTTACTATTCCGCATTTTGAATATATCGTTGTTCTGTTCTTTATTGCGGCAATTTCATTGTTTGCTTATCTGATGCTGAATGTTCGCACCTTAAAAGAAGTAAAAGCGTGGCTTAGCGTATGTATTGCAGCTATGATAGTCGTCTTTTTTAAGTGTATGTCAGGTGTTCGGGCAATGGATGGCGGCATCTATCTTTTGGGAATGACGATATTGGTTCCTGTTATAACGGATATAGCCGCCTACTTTGTCGGCAGAGGTTGCGGCAAACACAAGCTGGCTCCCGTAATAAGCCCAAAGAAAACCATTGAAGGCAGTATCGGTGGAACGGTATGTGCCGTTGTCATTCTTATGTTAGTAGCGTTTATACTGAACATCACCAACGTTTTGCAGGTTAATTACACGGCTTTGATCATTTATTTGATATTAGCTTCAATCGTAGGTCAGTTTGGGGATTTGGCACTATCAAGTGTCAAACGAATTGTCGGCATTAAGGATTACGGCAATCTTCTTCCCGGACACGGCGGTATTCTTGATCGCTTCGACAGTCTGCTTTTTGTATTGCCATTTACATACTTGTTTTTTACTTTGGTGGGAAATATAATTATTTAAAGGAAGTGCTTTGAATTGAAAAAATCCACAAAAAATATTTTAATCGGTGCAGGGATTGCAACTGCGGGTGCGGCAGCCTTTGGTTTGATTCATCACTATACGACTAAGTATCTGATGAAGCTCGCTATTGACCGTGAAGGCCCCAAAAGCGCGGCAAATGACAAAGAAAAACTGATGGCATCCGGTGACCTTTCGGAAACGGTTGCATCTATTATGGAATCCGCAAAGGTGCTCGAAGAAACCGAGCACGAACAAGTAGAAATTACCGCGCAGGATGGCACCGGGCTTGTCGGTCATTGGTTCTGTCCCGAAAATGCAAAACGAATCATCATCGCTATGCACGGCTGGCGCTCCACCTGGTCGCAGGATTTTGGCACTATCGCTCCTTTTTGGTTCGATAACGATTGCGCAGTTCTTTTTGCCGAGCAACGTGGTCAAGGCAACAGCGGCGGTGAATATATGGGCTTCGGTCTATTAGAGCGGTACGACTGCTTTGATTGGATCAATTGGGTAAACGAGCGTACCGAAGCAAAACTGCCGATCTACCTCGGCGGTGTGTCAATGGGTGCTGCCACTATTCTTATGACGGCAGGCCTTGAACTGCCTGAAAATGTGAAAGGCATCGTTGCCGATTGTGCATTTACCTCTCCGCACGCTATTTGGAAGCACGTGGTTGAAAATAATTTCAAGCTTCCGTTTGGCTTATACAGTAAAGCCGCTAAGGATATTTGCGAAAAAAGAATTCAAATGTCCTCTGATTCATATTCCACCACCGAAGCATTGAGTAATTGCAAAGTTCCTATTTTGTTTATTCACGGCACAGACGATAATTTCGTACCCATTGAAATGACTTATGAAAACTACAAAGCGTGTGCATCTGAAAAGCGTTTGTTCGTTGTCCCCGGTGCTGAACACGGTATGAGTTATCTTGTGGATAAAGACGGTTACGAAACAGCCGTAAAACAATTTTGGGATAAGAATTGATTATTTATCAAGGTGAAAACATGAATAACACGTATAAATTACAACATACCGTCAGTTATTCGGAAGTGGACAGCTTCTATAAACTGCGGTTAGATTATATTTTTTCACATTTTCAGAACATAGCAGATTTACATTCCAAGGAAATGGGAACGGACGGCGAGGCACTTCTTCAAAAATCAAATGTCTTTTGGGTTTTGACTAAAATGAAGTTGAAAGTTGCAGAGTTACCCAAATCCGGTGAAACAATCACGGTTGAAACTTGGCCGCTTAAAGCAAAAGGTGTACGCTTTGACCGTGATTTTAAGTTGAGTAATAAGGACAAGATTTTCGTAATGGGTTCAAGTGAATGGTGTACGCTGGATTTCACCACTCATAAGTTGCGCCGAGTGGACAGCGTTACCTATCCGCATGATATGCCGTTTCGTGAAGACCAAAGCGGCGCCGGCGATATGTTGAGAACAAAGGAAACTGTTAATGACACGGATCTACATCACACCTGCCACTCGTCCTTTGTGGATATTGATACCAACAAGCATACCAATAACGTTGCGTATCTAAGAATGATTTTGAACTGCTTTTCGCCCGATGAATTTGAAGCAATGAAAATTGATGAGTTTCAAATTAACTTTTTGTCGCAGACATTCTATGGTGACGAAATAAAGTTATATAAAAAGAAAACCGATTACGGTTTTTACATCGAAGGACAATCTAATGCAAACACGGTGTTTAGTTGCGTAATTTTAACTTGAATATGTTTTCCTTTTTATGCTGGACTTGTGAGAAATTATGTAGTATAGAACGCAACCCTGATAGAGAAACCTTTGGTTTCGTCTTGACAAAATCGCCGGATTACTGTAATATAATAATTGTTAGGTGTATTCTCTGTTATGGAGTTTGGTTTGATTATGCTCCCGCCAGGGAGTTAGGTTTGATAAGCATGGTTGGAATTCGCCTAATTT
>CAYLXT010000117.1:0-4051 GCA_964387615.1 uncultured Ruminococcus sp. | reverse complement strand
GGAAAAAGAGTTGCTTAAAGAATCGTAATAAAACCTTTGAAAAAATAACAATTCTCTTAACTGAAATAAATCAAGAAATTGAAGCATTGGGAATCAAATTTGGAACTCGGACAGAATATGCCGTAGAATATATGGAGCAGATTACAGCCCCTTCTTTTGTATGTTAGAATATGTGTGGTGATGTAAATGGAATTACCCAAAAGAAAATCGACAAGGCTTAAAGATTATGATTATAGTCAAGACGGATATTATTTTATAACTATATGTACCCAAAAACGCAAAAATATATTGTCAACTGTAGGGGAGGGGTTTCCCCTCCCGAAACTTACGCAATATGGTGACGTTACCAAAAAACTGCTATTAGAGATTACGGAACGCTATAAGGAAATAAATATAGATAAATATGTAATAATGCCAAATCATATACATATTTTGATTGCCCTCAAAAATGGCGGGAGGGGAAACCCCTCCCCTACGATAGATAGGGCGATGGGATGGTTTAAATATATGGCTACAAAAGAAATAAATAAACTATCCGGTACATATGGCACAAAAATATTTCAACGTTCTTTCCACGACCACATTATACGTGGTGAACAGGATTACAAAGAAATATGGCAATACATAGACAACAACCCGACAAAATGGAAAGAAGATAAATTTTACGTAGATTAAAATCCGATAGATATTCGCACAAAATATCGGGAAATGATATACCGCTTTTGGTAAGATAAACATAGAGCGAGGTGGAAAAATGAATTGGGTATCAGGAATACAAAGGGCTGTTGATTATATTGAAGAACATTTACTTGAAGAAATTGATTATAATGTGGTGGCGGCTCAAAGTTTTTCATCAAGTTATCATTTTCAGCGTGTATTCAGTATTCTTTGCGGCTTTACAGTAGGCGAGTACATACGTAATCGTAGGCTTTCGCTTGCTGGTGAGGAACTTGTAAAAACGCAGATAAAAGTGATTGACATAGCACTTAAATATGGCTATGAAAGTCCTGATAGTTTTACAAAAGCCTTTCAAAAATTTCATGGCATTACTCCGACTGCTGCAAAAAACGGTGGAAATATAAAATCATTTTCCCGACTTGTTCTAAAAATATCTTTAGAGGGTGGTACTACTATGAATTACCGAATTGAAGAAAAGGATGAAATGATTTTAACGGGATATAAATCTCATTTCAAGGGTGTGCCTTATGGCAAAGAACGCGCACAACAAGAAGAAAAACTTTTTGTCACGACACGTGCAAAACAATGGCTTTTGCGCGGTGCCAAAGGGGCAAGTGGTGACGGTAATACTGATATGTGTATCATCACAAACGTTGATGACAATGGATATGATTTTTATTATGCTTTGCCGCTTGATAAATACGAAAGAGATAATATGTATAATACAAGTGTTACAGGGTTTGAATATATGAAAGAGTTTGGTTTTGAAAATATTATAGTGCCAAAACAAACCTATGCAATTTTTTCTACTGAACAAAAACCATATCCTACAAATGACTATATGGATATAAGGCAAAAGATTGTATCCGAGTGGTTACCATCAACAGATTGGCTTATAGCAGATGCACCTGAAATATCGGTGTATTATTGGTATCCTAAAAATGAAAGGCAAAAACGATATATAGAAATTTGGATGCCTATAGAAAAATCAAAATAAAAAAACACAGCACTTACTTCGGTGTAAGTGCTGTGTTATAATATAAAATAACTTTTATGTTCCGCACAGTTTCATAACGATTGAGTGTGGTAATATTTTTGCAAGTAAGCGGTAGAATTTATAAAAAACTCTATTTGTATAAACGGCTTTGCCGCGGCGTGACGCTTTTAGTGATTTTATCGCCATAGTGCGCGGATTAACACGGGGCAGGGTATCAAATGTGGTGCTTGTGCCTTTTTCTATGTTTGCAATACTCAAAAATTCGGTGCTCATAGGACCGGGGCATACTGCCAGCACATTTATTTTATGCGGTTTTAACTCAAGCCTTAAAGCACGTGATAGGCTCATAACGTAAGCCTTGGTCGAAGAGTACACCGCCATACGCGTATTAGGTGCAAATGATGCGATTGAGCAAGAGTTAATAATTTCACTGTTTTCATTCATAAATGGCAATGTTACCGAGGTCATAACGGTAAGCGCTTCGCAGTTAAGACGAACCATTCGTGCGTTTTCGTCGGTAGAAATATCTTCAAAATTATCAAGCTTGCCAAAACCTGCATTGTTAATAAGCAGCTTAACGGTAGCATTCTTTTCTTTTAACAAATGAGTGTAATTTTCAACAGCCTGCGGGTCGGTAATATCAAATGCTACAGGAATTACTGTGCTACCAAGCTCTGTTTGCAACTTTTGTAAGCGGTCTTCTCGTCGGGCGATTACCCAGATTTCGTCAAGGTCGGTGCGGGTTTCGTATACAGCCTTGGCATATTCCCAACCAAGACCTGAAGATGCACCTGTTATTACAGCAATATTCATAAATTCACCTTAATTCTTACTGAAATCTTCAAGGATAAGTCCTTCATTCTTTTCAAGCGCCCAGTTAATATTCCATTCGCTTGTAAAGATGAGCAGATTATTACCCTTAAAGTCCTGAACCCATTTGGTATCCGAGGTGAGGTTGAGCTTTGATACGTCAATGTCTTCGTTGCCTATCCAGCGAATAAACTGGTAGGGCATATTGGTGCGGATGACGTCAACATTATATTCGTTTTTAAGGCGGTGTTCAAGCACTTCAAACTGAAGCACACCTACAACACCAACTATAACACGCTCCATACCGGTATTAGGCTCGTGGAAAATCTGGATAGCACCCTCTTGAGCAATCTGCTCAACGCCTTTTACAAACTGTTTGCGCTTAAGGCTGTCTTTGTGCTCGATAATCGCAAAATGCTCGGGGGCAAAGGTTGGTATGCCTTCAAACTCTACCTTATGTTTTATGTCACATACAGTATCGCCGATAGAAAAAATACCTGGGTCAAACACACCGATAATATCACCGGCGTACGCCTCGTTTACGATTTGTCGGCTATCAGCCATAAGCTGTTGTGGTTGGCTAAGGCGTAGACTCTTTTTGCCTTGAACGTGATAATACTCTTTATCACGCTCAAACTTGCCTGAACATATACGCATAAAGGTCATACGGTCGCGGTGTGCCTTGTTCATATTAGCCTGAATTTTAAATACAAAGGCTGAAAAGTTTTCACTCTCGGGTATAACCTCTCCCTCGCGCGTTGTGCGTGCAAGTGGGGTAGTGGTCATCTTTAAAAAGTTTTCAAGAAATGGCTCTACACCAAAGTTAGTAAGCGCCGAGCCGAAAAACACGGGGGTGAGTTCGCCACAGCGAACCTTATCAATATCAAAATCAAAACTTGCGCCGTCTAAAAGTTCTATCTGGTCAACAAGGTCACGGCGAGAGTATTCGCCGATAAGCTCATCGAGCTTTTGGGTGTCGGTAATGTCGCACTCGATTGCCTGCAATTTGTCTTGACCGCGATGAAACTCGTTAAAGGTCATAATCTGGCGACGGTCGCGGTCGAATACACCTTTGAAATCAACACCGCAACCAATAGGCCAATTGACAGGGTAGGTGCCTATACCAAATTCTTTTTCAAGCTGGTCAAGAAGTTCAAACGGATCACGTGCCTCACGGTCAAGTTTATTGATAAACGTAAATATAGGTATATGGCGCATAGCCGTTACTTTAAAAAGTTTGCGTGTCTGAGGCTCAATACCTTTTGCCGCATCGATAACCATAACCACGCTGTCTGCCGCCATAAGTGTGCGGTATGTGTCCTCTGAGAAGTCTTGGTGTCCCGGTGTATCAAGAATATTTATACAGTAGCCGTTATATTCAAACTGCATAACCGACGATGTGATAGAAATACCACGCTGCTTCTCAAGCTCCATCCAGTCGGATACCGCGTGTTTAGCGGTGGCTTTTCCTTTTACGGAGCCCGCCGTTTGTATGGCACCTCCGTAAAGAAGTAGTTTTTCGGTTAAGGTTGTTTTACCGGCGTCAGGGTGCGATATAATCGCAAA
>CAYLXT010000116.1:0-4055 GCA_964387615.1 uncultured Ruminococcus sp. | reverse complement strand
AATTATATCATTTTGAATTTAATTTGTCAAGACAGAGAACCGTCCCCTGTCTTTCTGTCTTTACGTCCCCTGATTGTTCCCGTCCCCTGATTGAATGGCATTGTCATTAACCAAAAAATATTCTAACATAGCATATTTAATTTGTCAATTAGATAACCGTCACCTGATTGACGAGAAAAATCGGTATTTTATGCATAAGTTCAGCATAAAATACCGATTAATTTAAAAACTTATTAAATTTTTAGCCTCATCGGGCTCTACGCCGTAAACAAAAGCCAATTCGTTATACAAAAGCAGCTCTGCCTTGCGAAGCGTCTGCTCGTCATTTATGTTAAGCTTTTTATTGTTCTGGCGACGGGCATCCCTTTCAAGACGAATTGTTTTTATAAGAGCTATAAGCTTTTCGCGATCGCTGCTTGACAGTATCGCCTTATACAGCTCGCGTTTCTGGGTTTCATCTTTTGCCTCAATAATATCTATATCCGCTACTTTTTCTGCTAATTCTTTTGCTTGTGACTTTGTTAAAACATCCTGCATTTTTGAAGCAAGCAGTTCGTTATTAACGGGCACAAAAACAGCCGTATTTTCATTAAAAATCGGTTTTAAAACATAGTAATCCGTCGTCTGTTTGCCTATCTGTTTAGACTCTATGCTCTCGATTTTGCAAACGCCTTGCGCACCATAAACTATAATGTCACCCATCTTAAACATACTGCTCACCCCTTTTAATACGTTAATTATAACATTTTTTAAGTAAAAATGTTATATGGCAACTTTCACAAATCTTTTACCACTTTCTTTTGTCATATTTAACCTAAACCGCTGATTCATTTGACTTTTTCAGCCCAAGATGGTATATTAAAATAAAAATCACATTCTGTGAGGTTTATAATGAAGCTAATCAAAAAGATTATATCCATCCTCTTATGTTTAATTTTGATGACCGCTATTGGAATTACATCCACCGCGGCCTCAACGCCTAATATTGCTCTTTCAAATGTAACGGCTATGCCGGGTGAAACGGTCACTATAGATATTTCCATTTCAAACAATCCCGGTATTATGGCAATGTCTTTTTGCATTACCTATGACAGCGACTCTTTTGAATATGCGGGCTATACCAAGGGTTATCTTTCGAGATACACCATAAAAGACCATGCAGATAAAGGTCAGATTGCGTTTGTAAATGATGAGTCGGGTGATAAATCCAATAACGGAGTTATGCTCTCGGTTAAATTTTTGATAAAAAGCGATGCCAAGCCCGGCAAGCACACCATCACCATTGCTAACCAGAATCGCGAAAAGCACGGAAACAAACTACACAACAGTTTTTCAAACTCTGATCTTAAATATATAATACCATCAGTAACCGCCGGCAGTATAACAGTAGGTGAAACCTGTGAAAACGCAGGTCACAAATACGGAGAATGGGAGATAATCACTCCTGCCGATTGCAAAACCACGGGTGAAAAAAAACACACCTGTATCAGATGTAACCAACATTCCGAAACCATAGAAATACCAATAACACACGATTTTGGGGCTGAATGGACGGTGGATAAAGCTGCAACCCCCACCGAAGACGGAATTATGTCACGTCACTGTACAAAATGCGATGCCGCAACCGATAAAATCACCTTTACTTACAAAGAGGTTGAAGATAGCCAAAAGCCCGACGATAATACATCAAGTGATGACAGTATATCGAATGATAATTCTTCAAGTGACGAAAACGCCCCCGTCACCGATACATCAAGCGATGCTGTAAGTGATGAAAATTCATCAGAAAGTAACGCTTCTGATAACCAAGGTTCTGAAAAAGATAATTCTTCAGATACAACAATTTCAACCAACAGTTCAACTACTTCTTCGTCAACCAAGACACCTATAAACAACACCGTAGGTTCAAAAAATCCACAGTCGGCAGTTGAAAACATAAAGGATTATCAGGAAAATATTAAACCAAATCTCAACAGCAGCATCTCCTCCGACTCGCAAAGCTCTGACACACAAAGTAAAAACATTTCAAACAGTTCAAGCACCCAGACCGATGCCGAAACCAACAGCAGCTCACCTGACCAGGATAATATTACACCCGACAGCAACAAAAGTGTTATGTCGGGCGGCGATATAGCTTTGATTATCATAAGCTCAATATTAAGCGCTGCAATTATAGCAATGGCAATTATACTTATTGTCAGACGCAAGAAGGAAAATAACCAATAAAACGAAAATACACCCTACACAAATTTTATATGTAGGGTGTATTTATATGTTAACCGTTATTATTCGCTTTGAATTCTTCAAAAAACCGTTCAAGTCCACTACCACCCGGCACATATGCTATATCAGAGTATCCCTCAAAATTGGCGGTAAAAATATGATACGCATACTCACCCTCAAGCGGAATCGTTAACCAGTAATATTCTTCTTTTATAATCTCTTCACCATAAAATTTAGTTTTATAATTGTACGACAGTTCAACATAATTTACATCGCCCCAAGGTTTTTGCGACTCTGAAAACTGAACATTTACGGTTTTGATATCATCTTTCTTATAAAACCACGTTTCAATATGCGAAGCAATTCTATAATTCAAATCCAATCCGTCAAAGTCCTCGGACTCTCCTATCAACACGCCTTTTTCGTAAAACTTTATTTCCGGTGTCTCTATCGTGCTTTGCCACCGTTTTTCTTCTTCGGTAAGCGGTGTAAAGGTTATATTTTCAAAATATTTTTCAAGTCCTTTTCCGCCAGCGACAGGACCTGACCAATTATCAGGGAATTTAAAAGTGTTATTGAATATCATATAATCATATTCGCCGGTAAGTGGTATAAACAGCGTCTTTGTAGTAGATTTTACAACCGGATTGTCTATATCTATTGCTTCGTTTATTTGTATCTCTATTGCCATTTCTGTGCGTTTCATTTCGCGGATAAGATCGGTCGTCGCCAACAACTTCATTATACTACGGGAATTCTGACCATCAAATTCGTCAATTATATCTTGCAAAATTTGATCGTTTAATTGCTCGTCGGTAGACACAAAGCAACTACCATCTTTATAAAAAGTTACACTTAAATTATTTCCTTTTTGGGACGTTTCGTTGCAAGAAATCATACCGAATAAAAGACTGACTATAAGCGCTATTGATAAATATTTTTTCATAAATGACACCCCTTTCACCTATATAGTACCATTTTTTATTTCTTAAGTCAAAATTTTGAAAAAGATTCTATCATTTATACAAAAAGCTCACCCGTTATTTGTATAGAATAACGGGTGAGCTTTATTTACTTTTTGCCTCTGCGAAGTTCAAATTTAACATCGGCGCTTGCGGCTACGTCGGGCGAATGAGTAACAATTATTACACATTTTCCTTCATCGGCAAGACGACGGAATATCTTCATAATTTCATCCTGTGTTTCGCCGTCCAGATTACCCGTAGGTTCATCGGCAAGAATTATCTGCGGATTATATGAAAGGGCTCGGGCAATTGCCACTCGTTGCTGCTGACCGCCCGAGAGTTTCAGCACCCTGCGATCAAATTCTTCAGGTTCAATATCTACCTTTCCAAGCAACTCGTGCGCTATCTGTTCTTTGTTTTTCTCCTTCATGCCCGCGATATTCATTGAAAGCACAACATTTTCGGTAGCGGTCATATGAGGAAGCAGGTTAAAGCTTTGGAATACAACGCCGACATATTTACTGCGATATTCGTACTTATCAATTTTTGAAATATCCTTGCCATCATATAATATCTTACCGCCTGTTGGCTTAGCAAGACCTGAAAGAAGTGATAAAAGAGTAGTTTTACCTGCTCCGGATTTACCTACTATTGCGTATATCTTGCCGCTATCAAAGCTTAAATTCACACCGCTCAACACATTGGCGGATGTTTTTTCGTATTTGTAACTTAAGTTTTCAAGTTGTAATGTACTCATTTATTTTCCGCCTTTCTGTTAATCTCGGTTGGTTAAAATCTTAAGTGGTTCATACCGCATTATAAACATTACTGCGGCAAGGCTTGATATAAGAGTCAGCAAAATTCCAA
>CAYLXT010000115.1:0-4056 GCA_964387615.1 uncultured Ruminococcus sp. | reverse complement strand
TGACCTGCAAATATCACGTCATGCTCGCCAACAATTGTGCCACCACGGATAGCGTGAATACCAATCTCGGATTTTTGGCGTTTCTGGCGCTTTGAGTGACGGTCATACTCGTATGTGTATTTATCATCAAAAACCTCGTTTACGGCATTTGCAAGCATCAGAGCGGTGCCCGAGGGTGCGTCAATCTTTTGATTGTGGTGCTTTTCAATAATTTCAACATCAAAATTACTGCCAAGTATTTTTGCAGCACTCTTTGCAAGACTGCACAAAAGATTTACGCCAAGTGACATATTTGCTGTAAAGAATACAGGTATCTTATTTGCAATGTCCTTTATTTTTGCGATTTGCTCATTACTGTAGCCGGTTGTTGCAAGTATTACGGGGACATTGTTTTTTGTGGCAAATGTGAGCAGATTGTCAAGTACAGAAATATGCGAAAAGTCGATTATTACGTCGGGAACGGATTTCACATCATCAAAAGAGCTGTAAATAGGGAAGTCGCAAAGCATTTCTGCTTTATCAACTCCGGCTATAATTTTTAGTTCTTCATCTTCTGCTACACAGCGCGCTACGGCATTGCCCATTTTACCGCAAGCACCCGAAAGTAAAATATTTATCATTTATGTTTCACATCCTAAATGAGTTTGGCAATACATTTAGTGCCTCCCTTGCCTAAAGGGGAGACGCCCTCACAGTGTGAGGGAGATGTCACGAAGTGACAGAGGGAGACCGCTCCTGTCAGGAGGGGGACTGCCAAGGCGGTGGAGGGATATTAAATCATAAACCCACATTCAGCAAGTTTTGATTTAAGCAAAGCCTTATTTGTTTCACTTGTTGGGTAAAGCGGCATTCGGCAAGGACCGACGTTAAGTCCTAACATATTCATAGCCTCTTTAACGGGTATTGGGTTAACGTCGCAGAACATAGCATTCATAAGACCGATATGTTTAAGGTGCAGCTCGGCTGCTGCCTGTGTATAGCCGTTAAGATAAAGTTCGCAAATATCGTGCATTACCTTTGGCGCTATATTTGAAAGCACCGATATAATACCAATACCGCCAAGTGACATAATCGGTACGGTCTGATCATCGTTGCCCGAGTAAATATCCAAATCATCACCGCAAAGATATTTGATTTCGGCAATAAGAGAAAGGTCACCGCTTGCCTCTTTGGTGGCAACAATATTTTGATGTTTAGAAAGTTCTATATAGGTTTGGGGCTTAATATTTACGCCTGTTCTTGAAGGAACATTATAAAGAATAATTGGTTTGCTAACCCTATCGGCAATATAGTTATAATGCGCTACAAGACCTGCCTGTGAGGTTTTATTGTAATAGGGCGTTACCATCAAAAATGCATCTGCGCCAACGCTTGCGGCATCATCGCAAAGCTCAACTGAGTATACGGTGTCGTTGCTGCCTGTACCCGCAATAATCGGTACTCTGCCGTCTGCGGCTTTAACCGACTCTTCAATAACACGAAGATGCTCGTCATAGCGTAAGGTTGATTTCTCGCCCGTAGTACCGCAGATAACAAGCGCGTCAATACCACCGTCTATTTGTTCATTAACAAGTGTTTTTAAACGTCCAAAGTTTACGCTACCGTCAGCGTTCATAGGGGTAACCAATGCGGTAGCGGCACCCGTGAAAATTCTTTTCTTCATCAAAAACACCTCATTAAAAATTTTTTTGGATTTTTATCAGTCCATATAACCCTTTGCAGCGAGAAGTTCTGCAAGAAGTACTGCACCGCCTGCAGCGCCGCGAAGAGTGTTGTGCGAAAGGCATACAAACTTGTAGTCATACTGACTGTCTTCACGAAGTCGGCCAACCGATACTGCCATACCGCCTTCGAGGTCGCGGTGCATTTTGGTTTGTGGCATATTATCTTCGGTAAAGTAGTTAAGGAATTTCTTTGGCGCGTGGGGAAGTTCTAATTCCTGTGGCACACCCGAGAAGTTTTCCCATACCTTTAGTATTTGCTCTTTACTGGGTTTATTCTTAAAAGTAACAAACACAGCTGCCATATGACCGTCAGATACAGGTACGCGCAAACACTGCGCTGTAAATTTAGGACTGTCGGCAAGTTTAATTTCGCCATCTTCTACCTTACCCCAGATTTTAAGCGGTTCTTTTTCGCTTTTTTCTTCTTCACCACCGATGTATGGGATAACGTTATCTACCATTTCAGGCCAACGCTCAAAGGTTTTACCTGCGCCCGAAATTGCCTGATATGTACAAACAAGACATTTTTCTACACCAAATTCTTTATCAAGTGGGTGAAGGGCAGGAACATAGCTTTGGAGTGAGCAGTTAGATTTTACCGCAACAAAGCCGCGCTTGGTGCCTAAGCGTTTGCGCTGTGCCTCGATTACATCAAGATGCTCGGGATTTAGTTCGGGTATAACCATAGGAACATCGGGTGTAAAGCGGTGAGCCGAGTTGTTTGATACAACGGGACACTCGTGTTTAGCGTACATTTCTTCAAATGCCTTAATTTCGTCTTTTTTCATATCAACGGCGCAGAAGACAAAGTCAACCTTTGAAACAATTGTTTCAATATCGGCTACTGCGTCGTAAACCATCATATCCTTTAAATTTTCGGGCATTGGTGCGGTCATAGCCCAACGATTGCCAACAGCTTCGGTGTAAGATTTACCAGCACTTCGTGGACTTGCTGCAAGACAGGTAACCTTAAACCAAGGATGGTCTGCAAGCAATAATGCGAAACGTTGACCTACCATACCGGTAGCACCTATAATACCTACGTTGTAATTTTTCATTTTAGGGTCCTCCTGAGAAAAAACAAAACTTTCTATTGATATTGACAAAGTTTTGCAATATAATATTATTTAATTATAATATCACTATAGTGGTAATTTGTCAAACCAAAATATACATATATTACACGAAAGTTATTGGTAAAATTATATGAAAAAAAGCGATTTTTATTACGATTTACCCGAGGAACTTATTGCGCAGACTCCAATTTTCCCTCGTGATTCATCAAGAATGTTAAGAATTGACAAGCAAACCGGCAAGGTAGAACACGACACTTTCAGCTCATTACCCGACTTTTTACGCGAGGGCGATTGTCTCGTGCTTAACAATACCCGTGTATTGCCTGCGCGACTTTATGGCACAGCGGCTGATACAGGTGCAGTTGTTGAATTTGTGCTACTCAAGCAATATGACCTTTATACTTGGGAATGTCTTGCAGGTCCAGGTAAAAAGGCAAAGGTTGACCGCGAATTTATTTTCAGCGACGAACTATCGGCTGTTGTTCGCGAAGTTTTGCCCGATGGCAACCGCGTAATTGAATTCAGATGCGATGGCGAATTTTTTGCCACACTTGATAAGGTGGGTCAGATGCCTCTGCCACCCTACATAAAGGAAAAATTAAATGACCGTGAGCGTTATCAGACTGTATATTCTAAGGAACTTGGTTCTGCCGCGGCACCCACTGCAGGACTTCATTTTACACCTGAATTGCTTGAAACTATCAAGTCAAAAGGTGTAAAGGTTGTTTATGTTACGCTTCACGTAGGTCTTGGCACTTTCAGACCTGTTAAGGTTGACGATATTACTGAGCATAAAATGCATACCGAACACTACTATATGCCGCGTGAGACCGCCGATATAATCAATCAGACCAAACAAAACGGCGGAAGGGTTATTTGCGTGGGTACTACAAGCTGCCGTACGGTTGAAAGCGTAGCACAAAAATACGGTGAAATGCGCGAGTGTAGTGATGATACAGGAATATTCATATACCCTGGTTATGAATTTAAGTGTATGGACGGTCTTGTTACAAATTTCCATTTGCCAGAAAGCACACTTATAATGCTTGTTTCTGCCTTTGCGGGCTATGATAATACTATGAATGCGTACAAAATTGCCGTAGAAGAAAAATATCGTTTTTTCAGTTTCGGTGATTGTATGCTCATTCTGTGATCGATAAATCCAGTTACCAAGCGGTATTTTAAGATTACCGTTTGGTAATTTTTTAATTTTACCGATGTTTACGGGATATAGGATTTAATTGTGCATACACTAT
>CAYLXT010000114.1:0-4107 GCA_964387615.1 uncultured Ruminococcus sp. | reverse complement strand
CGCGCTCAGGCCCTATTGTGTGCGAGCTTGACGGTCCGCGACCTATTTTATAAATCTCTTTTATAGAAGTCATACCTGACATAATATCGCCCCTTAAAGTAGTACATAAATATTATATCACCAAAAAGAAAAAAGAGCAAGGTAGTACTTGCTCTTTTAATCAATTATATTTATCCTGCATACCAAGTGCAAAGCACTTCGTCTATAAGTTGTGCGATTTCTGCGGCGCGACTTCCGTTTAAGGAATCATAACTGTCAATATTGCCGATGCCAAAAGTGATGCCGCCATCTTGATGCGCATATCCAAGGTCAAAGATGTAGTTGTTCTGGCTTTCTGTATCATAGATTATCAATGCGCCGTCACCGCTTATAAATTCATCGTCTTCTATTGCCGGCGACACTGTAAAGTGTTTGATTGTCAATTCCAAACCCAAGAGCTCGTCCATTGCGTCGCACCACTGTTTTTCGGCTGTGTCGCGGTCTTTGGTATGAAAACCGATAAACTCGGAGGCTTTTTCGTAATCGCCGTTATAAATAAGCTTTACAACGCGCTCGGCTTTTTGGGTGGCTTGTGCAGCAGAAAACGAATATCCGTCCCCGCGCAATTCTGCATACAGCATAGTGCCGGAAAAGAAAATATAAACAAGGCTAAAAATCACCGTAACGACCGCTAAAATTATACATAAGGCTGAAATTTGCTTGCGCTTTTTAATTTCACGCTCGCGATCTGTAAGTACACCAAGTACATTTTGGTCGACAACTTTAATTGTTTGCTCTTCGGCAATTCGTTCGCCACTTAAAAGTTCGTTTATTGATATATCAAGCGTGTCGCACAAGGGTTTTATCAGTGATATATCGGGCAAACCCCTACCGTTTTCCCACTTTGAAACGGCGCGGTCGGTAACGCCTAATTTAGTTGCTAAATCAAGCTGGGTCATATTCTGTTCTTTGCGAAGTCTTGCTATAAATTTACCAATTTTTATCTGGTCCATTCTGCCACCGCCTTTCGCAAATTATTTTACCAGAATACTATGACAATGTAAACAAACGAACAGTAGAGTTAAAGCTTTTCGTACATTTCAGCAAGTTTTTTTGCGCTGTCGGCCAGTTTTTTAATGCCGTCAAAAATATTATCTGCATTATACGCCTTTAAATAACAATCGGCTTCTAACGTAAAATATCCGTTATACCCAGTCTCTTTAAGCGCTTTTACGACACCTTCAAAATCAATATCCATAGAAAAAGGTATCTGGTGCGAGTCGTGCCACTTGTCGTTATCGTGAATGTGAAGTGCCTGTAGTCTATGGTCTAATGCCTTTATCATTTCTACGGCGGAAGTATCAGAACCCTTCATTTCGGCATGGCCTATATCAAGGCAGGCAACCATAAAATCATCGTTCAGCACATCAATATGTTCGCAAAAACTTTTTGGAGTGGCGCATGCCGCAAAGCACGACCGGTCTTTTTCTTTATCCCAGCACCACATATTTTCGGTGGCAATTTTCACATTGTGCTGCTTTGCAAAGGGCAAAAGTTCGCAGTACATTTCGGCGTTTTCTTGTGCGTTTTTAAAGTTGTCGGGGTGTATTACGCATATTTTTCCACCTGCTTCGGCAGTGCACTCTATAGCGCGTTTTAAATAATCGCGAATTTCTTTGCAGTATACGGGAAACGGCGCGTGTGACTGGTTGCAATGAATGCCGTTATCAAGACCAATCTGTTTTAATTTGCGTGCAAAAGAAAGATAATTGTTACCCGATAGCGGATGGTCGGTAGCAAGCACCGAGTTTGTGCCCCAATCGTATTTGCACATAGCAAACATAGAAAAATCCCACGCATCAAAGCCTGCTTTTGCTGTATATTCTATCGCTTTTTCCTCGCCGATAATTTTAGCGGCAGAGGCTATTTCGGTTGATATTTTCATAAAGTCACACCCACCTTTTTACATATTGTACCACAACAAAACCCAATAAACAATAATATATTTGTTGTTAAAAAAATTAAAATGAGGTATAATGCATAAAAGGGTGGTGACATTGGTTTGAAACTTATAATCGGTTGTCTTAATTCAAAATATATTCACGCATCTCTCTCGCCCTGGTGTCTTTTGGCGGGTGTGCGTGAGTTTGCCAAAACCGACCTTTCGGCAAGTGTTTGTGAAAGCACAATAAATGCCGACCCCGATGAATTTATAAAAAGTATAGAAAAAGCCGATATTTATGCCTTTTCGTGTTATATCTGGAACATAGAGCAGACATTATATATCTGCGAAAAACTAAAAAACCTTCACAACGCTAAAATTGTTCTCGGTGGCCCCGAGGTTGCCTATCGCGCAAAAGACGTTTTGCAAGATTACGGATTTATAGATTTTGTGCTGTCGGGAGAGGGAGAATTTAATTTCCCAAAACTTGTTGATGCAATTAACAATAATTTGCTATTCAGCGAGGTTGATGGACTTACATATCGTCAGAACGATAACGTTTTATCCAATCCCGAAAAAGAATATACAACCACGCCACCAACACCATATTCAAAAGAATTTTTTGAAAGTCTCGGCGGCAGAATTTGTTATATCGAAACCTCGCGCGGTTGCCCGTTTCGCTGCGCGTTTTGCCTTTCAGGCAGATGCTCGAGCCTTCGTTTTTTTGATATTGAAACGGTCAAAGAAAATATAATACTTCTTGCAAACAGCGGCACTAAAACGGTTAAATTTGTTGACCGCACATTTAATGCAAATCCACGTCGTGCTAATGAGATATTAAACTTTATTAAAGATAACTACGGCGAAAAAATACCCGAGGGCGTGTGTTTTCATTTTGAAATCGCAGGTGATATTTTAACTGTCGATACGCTTGATATCCTATCTCAAATGCCTACAGGCGCCGTTCAGCTTGAAATCGGTATGCAGTCTTTTAACGAGGACACATTAAGCGCCATAAACCGCAAAACTGATACAAAAAAGCTTATAAAAAACATAAAAACGCTTTTAAGCTTTAACAATATGCACATCCACATTGACCTTATTGCAGGGCTTACGGGCGAGGATATGCAAAGTTTTAAAAATAGTTTTAATATAGGCTATAACCTACGTGCTCATATGTTGCAAATGGGATTTTTAAAACTGCTTTACGGCTCGGATATGCGAGAAAAACGCGAAAAATACCCTTGCGAATTTAGTGATAAAGCACCTTATGAGGTTGTATCTACACCTTGGCTAACATCGGACGAAATCTTGTCGCTTAAAAACTGTGAAGACGCTTTAGAAAGACTTTATAACAGCGGCAGATTTTTATTGACTCTGGAATTTTTAACCGAAGAAATCGGCATAGAGCCTTTTGATATTTTCTTTAACTTTGGCAACGCGGTAAACGGTAATAAATTGAGCCTTTCGTTGTATACGGAAAAACTTTTTAATTTTTACAAGGATAAATGTGACAGCGAGATTTTACGCGAAAAAATCGTTTGTGATATGCTTTGCTGTGGCGCCGAAAAGCATATACCCGACTGTCTTAAAATAAAAGACCCGCTTTACAAAAAAGTAAAAGCGGTACTGTCGGAAAAACTTGGCAATAACTTTGGTTTTGCAATACTTTATAGTGAGAATAAAGTATTTGCCGTAAAAGCGGACAAAAAAAGAGACTTTTTTGGAAGGAAACAGGGGATAATGTTAGAATTACCACGTTCAAAAGATTGATGTTTAATCAAGCCTTAACGGGATTTTTCCGCACACTACCGTGTGCTATCGCCTCGCTTACGCTCGTTGCCCACGGGCTTTGCAATCGTTCACTGAAAGGTTGCAATTTACCTTACGGCAAACCGCCCTTGTTCGAACCCCTACCTATTTTAAATGAAATATTTTTCTTACGAAAAATATGAAATAATTCACTACCGTGAATTATGAAATTTTCTGCTAACGCAGAAAGTGAAATAAAATTCGTTCCTTTATATGCCGTAGGCATATTTCACATTTGCGAAGCAAATATTTCATATCGAAGATATTTCATTCGTTCCGCAAGGAACGAATTTCATTGAAAAAAGACCTTGTCTCTCGACCAATGTCATTAAGTTAAGAGATTGCGAATAGGGAGAAACAAAGAAATAAAACAC
>CAYLXT010000113.1:0-4243 GCA_964387615.1 uncultured Ruminococcus sp. | reverse complement strand
CGTGGCTTGTACCCAAAAGGTAATCCTCATAAATTGCGCCTGCTTTTACGCAAGGGATGATGTAATCATCAACGTATTCTTCGGTAAGGTCAAGAACATAAAGCTTTGACGCGCCTGTCTTGATTGCCTTTTCCTCAAGGCCGTCAAGCTCGTCTGCCTGTCCTACGTTACCTGATACCGCGATAACCTCACAGTTGTTGTAATTTTCTTTAAGCCAAGGAATAATTATTGATGTATCAAGGCCGCCTGAGTAGGCAAGCACTACCTTTTTAATATCTTTTTTATCCATTGTTTTTTGTCTCCTTTTTGAGTGTGTTTCATTTAATATGCAGCCATTATATGCCCATAAATCGCATTTGTCAAGCATTTTTTGAATAAATATTCATAATTTTTTATTTTATGCAAAAATCTTGCATATTTCTTATAAAATATCGCAAATTTGCATAATATTACCGATTTGATATGTAGCTTTATGCGTACCCGCCTTGCCATTTGGATTAAGCCAACAGGTATCCACACCGAAATTTATGCCACCTAAAATATCCGATGACATAGAATCGCCTATTACCAGTATTTTAGACTTATCTTTTTCGGGAGTATTTGCCATAACATAGTCAAAATACTCTACTTCGGGTTTTTGATGTCCTGCATCTTCTGATACAAATATGTAATCAAAATATTGTTTTATTGTACAGTTGTCAATGCGACGGTATTGTGTGCGTGACATACCGTTTGTTGTTATGCAAACTGTGTAGCCCTGCGTTTTTAAATACTCAAGCGCCTTATCCGCACCGTCAACCAAATCGTAGCCCTCTGATAAAAATTCAAAATAATCATCAGCCAATTTTACGGGGTCACCTATAAGACCGTAAAACTCCAGATACTCCCTGAAGCGTCCGGAATAAATTTCCTGCTTTTCAATTTCACCTTTTTCAAAGCGCTCCCACCAAGTTTGATTAATAACAGAATATTTTGCAACCTTTTCATCGCTGACAGGTAGCTTGTGGAGCGTAAAGAGCTTGCGAATTGCCTTATGCTCTGCGGCGGAAAAGTCCAGCAGTGTATTATCAAGGTCAAAATAAAGCGTAGTATATTTTTTCATTACAGCATCCCCAATGTGTAAGCGATTATTGACGGCAAATAACTTACTGCAAAATAACCCAAAGCTGCGGCCGCTATACTAATACCGCCTTTTTTGCGGTAAGCTTCTTCGCGGTCATCACTTTGGCGGTTAATTTCACTTATCTTTGATATAACGCGATTTCTGTATATTTTGTCGCCAAAGACCGCGATTATAACGCTGAGAGCAATACTTAAAAATCCGCCGATTAACGCGGAGTAAACCGCAGTAGTACCTATAATTGAAATATTTTCAACTATAAGACTGCCCATTTCCATAGAATTACGTACCGCCGAGGTGTCTAACTGCTCAAGCGCCGCAGTAAGCGGAACCGAAAGCATTGTAAATGCAACTTCAAGCGCACCGATAATACTGCCAAGCAGATACATCTTGCGTGAAAGCAGCCAACCGCACGGAGTTAAAAAAGCCAGCCAATTCCAAGAAGCTTTTTTACCCTTTTTAAAATTTGCAAATTTAGGTATATACCGCTGGGTATTACTTGCAACAAACTTTTTTGCCTCGTTTGCAGTAACGCCGTCGCCTAAATCGGTGTTACCTGCTACTCCGCCCAAAAAGTCAAAGGCCACAAATCTGCCTCCCATTTTTGATACATTAGGCGTATTACAGTTAGGGCAAAAATCCTCTGTAGCTTCATATTTTTCACCGCACATACCGCAAGAAATAACATTGGTTTGTACCGGTTCTTGCTCACCGTTTTTCTCTTCTTTTACAGGCTCGGGCTTCTTATATTGATTTTCAGTACCGTGAAATTCCTCTAAAGCGCAATGACCTATAGAGCTATAGCAATCTCTGTGATGAGGCGCTCCACATTCGGGACAATATACCACATCATCTTCGGCAAATAAATATGCTTTACAAACAGCACACTTTTCGCCGCTTATATTAAGACTCATACCATCACTCCTAACTGTTCATCAATTTTTTCAAACACGATATCAAAATACTCTTTACCGTAATTATGAAATTCGCCGTTTTCTATCATATTTTTAAATTCTTTGCGGCTTACCCAACAGGCTTCGGCTACCTCGTCTTTCTGAAGACGAAGTCGGTCGCAGGTAATATCGGTATTTATAAACCAGATATCAAGCAAAGAATTTCTGCGCTTTATCCGTGCAAGCTTTTTTAGTGTCTGCTTGTTTGACGGTATACCAAGTTCTTCATAAAGTTCACGGTTTGCCGCAGTGTATGAATCCTCACCCGAAATTGCGGCGCCGCCTGTCGCCGCCCATTCGCCCGGCATAAGCTTTTTATTGTCTGATCTGCGCTGAATTAAAAATTCGCCACGAGAAGACACAACCCATATATGCACCACAAGATGAAATTCACCAGGACGCAGGTTGCACCGTCCTCTAAGGGTAGTTTTACCGATAGGTATACCATCAGCGTTTAAAATGTCCCACTTTTCCATATTTTTTTAACTTTTCTCCACTACCTCGCCGCGATTTTTATAAATGCTGTTTTCCGCTACATAGCCTCGCACCATAGAAAGTGGATAAACATTAGTGTTTTTACCCACTACTGTACCCGGGTTTAGCACCGTACCACAGCCTATTTCTACGCAGTCGCCTAAAATCGCGCCGAATTTTTTAAGATTTGTATTATACCTTCTTGCGTCCAATGTGATAGATACATTTGTTTTATCAGACTTTACGTTTGACGTTATTGCACCCGCACCCAAGTGAGCTTTATAACCTAAAACACTGTCGCCCACATAGTTATAATGCGGTACCTGAACCTTATCAAACAAGATAACGTTTTTAAGCTCGGTAGAATTACCCACAACCGCACCCTTGCCGACAATCGCATTACCGCGTATAAAAGCACAGTGACGAATTTCAGCATCCTCGTCAATGATGCAGGGACCGGTAATAGACGCGCTTTTTGACACCTTTGCGCTTTTGGCAATAAACACACCGCCGCCCATATCATCAAATTTTTCGTGGTCCAATGTCAGACTTAACTGCATTATAAAATCTTTGATTTCAGGCAAAACCTCGTGCGGATATTTTTTGCCTTCAAAAATATCGCTTGCGATGGTGTTAGCAGTATCCAATAAATTACCTATTTCAAGTCTTGTCACAACAAACATATCCTCTCATACTATAAAAATTTCAGCATTATATAGTATAATACGGATAATTGAAACTATTATAACAGTTTTATAAAGATTTTTCAACAATTTATGTAACTAAAATTTGTACGTATTGTTAACATTTATTACAAAGCTGTAACTTTACACTGGTTATAACATACGATATAATGTTATTAGAAAATCAACACATAACGAAAAGGCGGTGGTGCAGATGTGCTCTTTTGATGAAAACGAATGTCAATCTTTAAAAAAGGGGAATTTTTATGAAAAAGCATTTATCTATAATCGTTGCACTGGCGTTAAGTTTGTGCCTTTTTGTTACGGGATGTAACATAGCTAAAGATGATGTTGGTAGCGAGTTATCAAGTAATGTATCCGCTTTAACGCCAAATGAAAAAGCAACATCAAAAATTCCAAGTGAAAACATTATGGTAAACTACTACGGTATGACAATTGGTGATGTTATAGAAATTTGGGGATCTGATTATGTACTTAACGACTATTTATTAGATGCCACTTTTGCCAGTATTGAATATGAAGACGGTCGCTGTCCATTTCTCTTTTACTATCGCCACAACTCATATGATATGCCTACAAGTTGTGATGTTGAGGCTCAAGTAGCCGGTATAAATTTGTTTGGTATCCGCGATAATCAAGGAGATTTTTATGTTACAGAAAATGTAAATGCAGCAACGTCATACGAGACTGTCGCAACAAAATTGAACGGTGAATATGGTCCCGATGATATGTGGGGCGGAAACTACTTTAAATGCACCGAGATAGAAAACGTTGATTCTGTCCGGTTTACGTGGACATCCAATCCTGAAATGCCTTCAAGAATAGATATGCATTTTGAAGAATGATATACTGCAAGCGCTTCTCGATAACGGGAAGCGCCCTTTTTATATTTATATGAAATATTATAATTTTACTGTTGCAAATTTTTTTAATTTAGGTTATAATCTTTAGTAGCCTGTATATTTGGTCGTGCGAATGGGCGGGTCCTATAC
>CAYLXT010000112.1:0-4248 GCA_964387615.1 uncultured Ruminococcus sp. | reverse complement strand
CCCTGTGTATCGGTAATTGTAACTATTGTGTTGTTGAAGGTTGACTGGATATGGGCTGCACCACGTTCAATGTTTTTCTTTTCGCGACGACGACGAGTCGTTGCTCTTTTAGCAGTAGCCATTAAAGTTTACCTCCTACTTATTTCTTCTTGTTTGCTACGGTTCTCTTCGGACCCTTGCGAGTACGAGCGTTAGTTTTTGAACGCTGACCTCTTACGGGCAATCCCTTGCGGTGACGAAGACCACGATAGCTTCCAATTTCAATAAGTCTCTTAATATCCAATGCAACAGTACGACGACGGTCACCCTCTACCTGAAGGTTGTGGTCGATATACTCACGAAGCTTGGAAATATCTTCTTCTGTAAGATCCTTAACGCGTACATCAGGATTGATACCTGTGTCAGCAAGAATCTTTTTAGATGTTGTAAGACCAATGCCGTAAATATAAGTAAGCCCGATTTCAACTCGCTTATTATTAGGAAGGTCAACACCAGCAATACGTGCCATTTATCAAAGCACCTCCATATTTGTTGTTGCGACGGTCCGGGTTAATTAACCCTGACGCTGCTTGTGCTTGGGGTTCTCACAGATAACCATGATTCTACCCTTGCGCTTAATGATTTTGCATTTTTCGCAAATCTTTTTTACAGAAGGTCTGACTTTCATTTGGATTTTACCTCCTTAAAATTTAGGGGTATGATTTTTATCATACTATTTTCTGTCTTATTTTGAACGCCAGGTTATGCGTCCTTTAGACAGGTCATACGGTGACATTTCAACCGTTACCTTATCGCCGGGAAGAATACGTATAAAATTCATACGAAGCTTTCCTGAGATGTGGGCAAGGATTTGATGTCCTCCTTGGATTTCTACCTTGAACATTGCGTTAGGCATTGCTTCAACAACGGTGCCTTCAAGTTCAATCATATCTGATTTTGACATTACATTTCCTCCTCATAACCGCATGAGCTTAACGCTTTGCGCAAAGCGCGGTTTGTTTCAAGCTGATGTGCTTCAAGATAAAGTTTGGTGGGTTTTAGATGCTTCGGGTTCTTACGCTTTGGGCGCTCGACCGGCCGCTCTTTTCCGTCACACACTAACAGATAGTTTTCGGTCTCCTTAACCACTACCATTAACTTTGTCTTATCTCTGCCTGCGTTTGATATTACTACTCTGCCTACCATAACGCACCTCAGGGTTTAGTCATAATCTGTGGTCCGTCAGGGGTAATTACTATAGTATGCTCAAAGTGAGCAGATAAAGAACCGTCCTTTGTAAGCACTGTCCAGCCGTCAGGCATAACCTTTACATCATAGTGGCCCACATTTATCATAGGTTCTATGGCAAGTGTCATGCCGGGCATCAGGCGAATTCCTCGCCCGTGAGTGCCAAAATTAGGTACTTCAGGAGCTTCGTGCAGCTGCGTTCCTATGCCGTGACCGACAAACTGACGCACAACCGAATAACCCCGTGACTCGACATACTGCTGTATAGCAGCACCTATATCACCCAATCTGCCGCCGGATACCGCCGCTGCGATACCTTCATAAAGGCTCTCGCGAGTGGTGTCCATCAGCCGCTTTGCTTCTGCGGAAACATCTCCACAGGCAAAAGTGGCGGCGTTGTCGCCGTGATATCCCTCAAACTTGGCACCAAGATCAATTGACACAATGTCGCCTGACTTGATAACTCGTTTTTTTGAGGGTATGCCGTGAATTACCTCGTTGTTGATTGATATACATGCGGTTGCAGGATAGCCGTTATAGTTTTTAAAATTAGGAACTGCTCCCTGACTTAAAATATACTTTTCGGCTATTTTGTCAAGCTCGGCTGTTGTTACACCCGGCTCTACCGCACTGCCTGCTAATTTTAATGCCTCGGCCGATATTCTGCAAGCTTCTCGCATTACTTTAAGCTCGCGGCCGGTTTTAAGGACTATCATAGCTTAAATCTCCGAAAGGGCACTGAGCACCAAAGCCGTAGTATCTTCTACATCTTTTTGTCCCTCGACTGTAATCAGCTTGCCCGCATCTTTGTAATAACTTTTAAGCGGTTCGGTCTGTTTATGATAGATATCAAGTCTATCAAGAACGGTATCCGGCTCATCATCCTTACGGACAACAAGTGCACCGCCACAAGCATCACAAATGCCCTCTGCTTTTGGTTTTTTAAACTCGATATGATAGCTTGCGCCACACTTTTCACAAACTCGTCTGCCCGACATACGCTTTACTATTTCGCGGTCAGCCACCTCAATTGAGAGCGCCGCATCAACGGTAATATTCATATTATCAAGCGCTTCAGCCTGCGGAATTGTGCGAGGGAAACCGTCGAGTATAAAACCGCCGTTACAATCGTCCTGTGCCAGACGTTCCTTAATGATGCCGATTACAACATCATCGGGAACAAGTCTGCCACTGTCGATATAAGCCTTAGCCTTTAAACCCATCTCGGTACCGTTTTTAAGCGCAACACGAATTATGTTGCCGGTCGAGATGGTAGGGATATTGTATTTTTCAGAGATTATCTCTGCCTGGGTGCCTTTGCCGGCGCCCGGTGCTCCTAAAAGAACGAGCTTCATTTTAATACTCCCTTAATCTAAGAATCCCTTATAATGACGCATCATCATCTGAGACTCAAGATTGTTAACTGTGTCAAGCGCAACGCCAACCATAATCAGTACAGATGTACCGCCAAGAGAAATGTTGATACTGCCGATGTTTCCGATTATGATAGGAAGGATTGCGATAACGCTTAAGAAAAGCGCACCCATCAAGGTTATTCTTGACAAGATTTTTGAAATAAAATCGGAAGTGGGCTTACCTGGTCTAATGCCGGGAATCGCACCGCCGTTTTTACGAAGATTGTTAGCCATTTCTACGGGATTGAACTGGATTGTTGCATAAAAGTACGCAAATGCAATAATCATTATAAAGTAAATCACTGCGTAGAAAACACCCTGTGTGCTGAAAAGCGATAAAGCTTTAGCAAATGAAGTAGTTGTATCACTCATAAAGCTAAGAATCATTGTAGGAAGCATCAGAATTGATGACGCAAAGATTACGGGCATTACACCAGACATATTAACCTTGATCGGAATATGTGTGTTCTGTCCGCCGTACATCTTGTTACCAACAACGCGCTTTGCATATTGAACAGGGATACGGCGCTCTGCGTGGGTCATCCAAACAATGAACATGATAATTGCTAAAAAAGCAACAACAATACCAATTACTGCAAAATACTGATCGTATTCGGTCCAGTATGTCCACAATGCAGCAAATGCTTGCGGACCGCGAGAAAGAATACCTGCAAACAGCAATATTGAAATACCGTTACCAATACCCTTAACGTCGATCTGCTCACCGAGCCACATTACCACAGCCGAGCCCGCCGCAAAGGTTAAAACTATAACAATTGCTGCGAACCAAATACCCTTTGAAACGTTCAAACAGTTGCTTGCCTTCAGATAGAAGAAGTAAGCAATACCTTGTATAAGCGCCAGAATTACTGTGGTGTAGCGGGTGAATGTAGCAAGTTTTTTCTGACCCTCTTCGCCTTCTTTTGAAAGTCTTTCGAGGTAGGGAATTGCTACGCAGAGCAACTGAATGATAATTGAAGCGTTGATATACGGGGTAATTGACATAGCAAAAATAGCACCGTATTCAAGACCGCCACCTGTAAGAATTGACAAGTAGCTAAAAAAGCTGTTATCAGTAGTTGCTGCTGCAATCATATCAGGGTTGATATAAGGAACAGGAATGAATGAGCCAATGCGGAAAATTACAATTATAAGAAGGGTGAAAAGAATTTTATTACGAAGTTCTTTTACCTTCCAAGCATTTTTTAAAGTTTCCAACATTCTCAGATCACCTCTGCCTTTCCGCCTGCAGCGTTAATTTTTTCTGCAGCAGATGCAGAGAATGCGTTAAGGTTAACTGTAAGCTTCTTTGTGAGCTTGCCGTTGCCCAAAACCTTTACAGGCTTGTCAGCCTTTTTAATAATGTTCTTTTCTGCCAAAGCTGCTGCGTCAACAGTAGCGCCATCCTCAAATACATCGAGGGCTGCTACGTTGATTGCAATCCACTCTTCAGCAAAAATATTGTTAAAGCCACGCTTTGGTACACGTCTCTGAAGTGGCATCTGACCACCTTCAAAGCCAATTCTCATACCGTGACCGGCACGAGCCTTCTGACCCTTGTGACCTTTACCGGCAGTTTTACCGTTGCCGGAACCATGACCTCTGC
>CAYLXT010000111.1:0-4293 GCA_964387615.1 uncultured Ruminococcus sp. | reverse complement strand
AAGGACGATAGTTCTTGGGGCTTACTTCTTACCTATTACCTCTTCACTCTTACCTAAAAAGTCCTTGGGGCTTTGGGAAGTAATAAGTAAAAAGTAAGAGGTAATAAGTTCGGTGTGGCTTCGCCACGAATTATAAAAATGCTTCGCATTGATTTATTTCCGCTTTTATGCTATAATACACCCAAGGCGGTGATTTACATATGGGATGCTTATTTTATCCTTTAGAGTTATTAGTTGACGGTATTATTGAGGGCTGGTTTTATTTAATGGAATGGATAATTCCTGACCGATATATTACACGAACATTTCGAGTTGTTTTAAAGGTCGTTGTTTGGATATTTTCTGCTTTGCTCTTTTTGATAATGGGATTGGGTATTTTTGCTATTATTTCACCAGACCCCGACACGCATTTGTTGGGCAAATATATGGTTTTCATTCCTTTGGGTATTAGTGCTGTTCAAATTCTTATTGGAATTATCGTTCGTATCATTTCAAAAAAGAAAAATAAATAAAATCCTCGGTTTTCGACCAGTTCTTTTTCGCACACGAGAGCCCAAAATCCGTTCACGAGAGTGGACGGATTTTTTTCTTATAAAAATATTGTTTTTAAAAAATATTAGTGATATACTTATTGTATCAAAGCTTGGTGGTGGATTTTATGAGTTTATGTGTTACTGATTTATATCCAATGGTTTTTAAAAGCAATCAAAAACAAACATTGTTTGTAAAATTATCGGAAGAAAAAATTGATTCTTCTTTGCTTCAAATTAAAATTCAGCCTATGGAAAAATACGCTGTTTTGCATACTTCTAAATATCGCATAGATGAAGAAGACCGTTATGACTATGTTGCTTTAAATAGCCGCGGTGAAGGTGTTTTTTCGGTTGACTATAATTTTGGTGACGAGCAGCAATATACTGTCAAAATCAAATACGACGGCGCTATGCTATCTAATACACATATTTACTCGGTTGACTCTGACCTTGCAGAATTAAAAGCATTTAAAGGTGATACGCATCTTCATACCTGCCGTTCTGACGGTCAGGGTACACCTTTTGAGGTAGCTTGCGCTTATCGTGCTTCGGGCTACGATTTTATCGCTATTACCGACCATCACAAATTTGCGCCATCTCTGGAGGCTCAAGGCGAAATAAAAGAACTTACCGATAAATTCTTTGTTTTTCGTGGTGAAGAGGTACATAACAAATCTATGGGTTATTTCCATATCGTTAATTTCAACGGCGAAAGCAGTGTTAATGATATTATAGAAACCGACGACGAATATGTTGAGGCACAAATTAAAAAAATACTCGCTACGCACGATTTTTCAGGACTTTCCGATCCGCGTTGTGTTGCATACCGTATTTTTGTGGCAGAGCATATACGTAAAGCAAACGGTGTAGCCATTATGGCGCATCCCTATTGGGAGTGCTACGGAGAATATCATATGCAAACTGAGGAGTTTGTTTATCACTGGCAAAACGGTGATTTTGACGCGTTAGAAGTAATTGCAGGTTGTGATGGTACAGGAAACGGTAATAACTTGCAAGAACTATTACGCTGTGATATGTTAGCTGACGGCTATAAAATACCCGTTGTTGGCTCGTCGGATGCGCACACAACTGAAAATAAGCACCCGACAGATAAATTTAACCATCAGTTTACCATTGTTTTTGCAAAAGATTTTGATGAAATACCTGATGCTATTAAATCAGAACGTGGAGTTGCTATAGACCGATGTGATGATATACATTTCAGAGCAATAGGTAAATTCCGCTATGCAAAATACGCAAGATTTTTACTTAAAGAATTTTATCCACCTTATGCAAAACTTTGTGACGCACACGCCAAAGCACTTGCAGGCAAAGATAAAGCACAAATAAAAGAAACTGAAAAACAAATTACCGAGTTTAAAGGCAAGTTCTTTAACTTTTAAAAAGGGGAATATCTTATGCATATAAGCAGAACTTGTTTTGGTGCTGATAAAGAGTATTGTGAAATGATGGTTGATGCAGGTTATACTGCAGTTGATATGAACGACACTTCACACAAACCTGAAATCTTTTTAAAAAGTGAAGATGAACAATTTGCGTTTGTAAAAAATGCGGTTGATAATATTAAAAATGCAGGGTTGGTTATCGGTCAGTGCCATGCGCCTCATTCTATATCTTTATGGTGCAGTACGCCTGAAGAAGTTGAGCAAAGGATTATTGCCATAGAAAACTGTGTTAAAACGGCTGACAAGTTTAATATACCATATACTATAATTCATCCTTTTGTTTATGCTTTTAACAAAGAAGACGAAAGCCCCGATAAATTGTGGCAGTTTAATATAGATACTATTCGTCGTATTTGCAAATGTGCAACAAACACCACCATTTGCCTTGAAAATATGCCGGGCGAGGGTGGTGTTATTAAAACAGGCGAGGACACTGCAAAGATGCTTGCCGATGTGGGCTGTGACAACTTAATGGTCTGCCTTGACACAGGTCATCTTATAAGTCAAGGCGGTAAAGCAAGTGATTTTTTTGCGGCAGTTGGTGACCGTGTTAAAACCTTACATATTCACGACTCAATACCGGGTGAGGATTTACATCTTCTTGCAGGCGAAGGTCGTTTTGATTGGGAAGATTTTAAACTTGCATTAAAACAATATAATTATAAGGGCACGATCAACAGCGAAAGTAACTTTGTTTATAATGTAAAAGGACAACTGCGTTTGGATGGGCAGATTTTAGAGCGAAAAATACTCGAGGGGTTTAAATATTAAATAAAAAAAGTCATTGCGATCTGAGCCTCCCTTGCCTAAAGGGAGGGGGACCACCGTAGGTGGTGGAGGGATATTTGATCACGGCAATCCGTAATATTTTTAAGAGACGGATTGCTTCGTCACACTTTTCCTCGCAATGACTTTTTAATGATAGTAATTGATATCCGCTTTTTATATGATATAATTTATATGGTGATTTTATGAAAAATAATATTAAAATTTTATCATTACTACTTTGCCTTGTACTGTTTCTATCTGGTTGCGGTGTTTGGTTTACAAATGATATCGGCGGGCAAAACGGATTGTTTATCGGCGTTACCGATACCCGCGTTGATACGCTGGCGGATATACCCGAGTTCAGTGACGAGCCATACGTTATTATTAATGATAATAAACCGAATTTTACCGAAAGCGATTTGGTGACAGATTCTTATGAATATTATTCACCTCTTGACAGTCTTGGCAGATGCGGTTATGTTATGGCGTGTGTCGGTACTGAAACTATGCCAACACAAGAACGTGGCGAAATCGGTATGATAAAGCCTACGGGCTGGCACACCGTAAAATATGACAATGTTGACGGTAAATATCTTTATAACCGCTGTCATTTAATCGGTTATCAGCTGACAGGAGAAAATGCTAATAAGAAAAATCTTATCACAGGCACAAGATATTTAAATATGGACGGAATGTTACCATTTGAAAATCTGATTGCCGAATATATCGAAGAGACCAAAAACCATGTTATATACCGTGTAACACCTATTTTTGAAGGTGATAATCTGTTGGCTACGGGCGTTCAGATGGAAGGCTATTCTGTTGAGGATGATGGTGCAGAAATTTGTTTTAATGTTTTTGCCTATAACGCTCAACCCGATATTACGATTGATTACGCCACGGGTGAAAGCTATCAAAATGGTGATATATCAACCGATACTACCGGCAATGCCACCGTATCTGAAAATGAAAGTTCGGTTACTACATATGTAATAAATAAAAATACTAAAAAATTTCATTTGCCAAGCTGCTCATCAGTTACTGATATGAAATCCCAGAACAAAAAAGAAAGCACACAAACTCGTGAACAGCTTGAAGAATCGGGTTATTCTCCCTGCAAATCGTGTATTGACGATTAATTTGTTGACAAAATATTAATTTTATGTTAACATAGCGACAGTTTAATAACGATAGAGGCGCGGCAACCATCAGTAGCGTAGCAATGTGTTCGGATAAAACCGCAACGTAAAAGGGGAAGCCGCCGAAATGGTATTTTGGTATCCGCCGAAATACCGTTGGTATATTGCAAAATATGTAATATACTGTCACATTTTTTTGTGGAGTGCTATCCTGTGTTGTGTTTTTCACGGTAACTCTGCGTTACCGTGTTTTTTTATTTAAAACTATTTTTGGAGGAAACATTATGACAGCAAAAAAGATTATCCCTAAAGTGCTCATACTTGTTTTCATTGTGGCTTTTGGTGTGCTTTGTGCATTTACCGGTAATATCACAAGCCCTGTTGGAA
>CAYLXT010000110.1:0-4326 GCA_964387615.1 uncultured Ruminococcus sp. | reverse complement strand
AGGTACGCTCATTATACCACAAATTCTGGAAACTGTCAATACATCCGCCGTGATGCTGCAAAAAGTATATACACGGCAGAGAAAAAAGCAAGTAATTTGCAAAGCCGCTCTGTTGTCCGGATCTGCCCGAAATCGGCTATGGTTAAGCTCGCTCGGCAGTATTGCAAAAGGCTGATACATATTGCGGCTCGGCTCACGAATCGCTGATCTTAACGGGAATCTATGACCGTCATTCAGATGATGATAAAATGACCATCATTCCGAAAATGATAAAAATGATCGTCATTTCGCATAAGCGGCGACACACCGTCATTTCAAAATGATGGGTATGACCGTCATTTGAAAAAGTCAGTCAGATTTATTTTTGATTTATGACGGATTTATCCGTTCATTTTCAAATGACAGTACGACCTTCTTTTCGGAATGAAAGAGGGCGTTTTTATATGACTGTCCTGCTCCCTCATTTCGGAAGCAGGGGGGATTTACCTCTTGTCATAACGAAAAGAATCATCATTTTCTTTATCATAAAAATGGGGCATAAATTGGGGCATAACTAACGGAAAATCATCTCAAAATCATTCCGAAATTTTATCATCACGAAAGAGTAAGTCATTTTCTATGACTTCTGATAGATAGTCATAAATAAGCGTAAATCATAGGTGAACTTCGTTTTTTTCTTATGCAACTTCGTTTTTCGGGGGTGTGAACCAGGTTTTCACCCCTATTGAACGGGTTTTTTAATAAAATTCTCTATCATAAATCCTAAAGGGGAATTACGTTTTTGAAAACGAAGTTGTCATTTTTGGGGAAATTGAAAAATTGCAGATTTTGGGGAAATAATGGGGGAATTATTGTGAGTCAATTCCCCCTTGTTTTCGTGCTGTCAGAGGTGTCGTATCTGCTGTCGTACCGCAAATTTTAGAGGAGATAATGAAAGCGGCAGATCAAAATCTGCCGCCCTCTATCAATTATACCAATATTAAAAAATGTCGCTAATATTACTTTTTTAGTAGTTTGCCGCCCGAATAGATATTGGTGATTTTAACCTCAAAATTAACATCACCGTTATCAGCAGAAAAAGCAATAGGGTCAAGTGCGTGAGAAAAACCTTCAAAATCAGGCTCTTTATTATCATAAATACCGTGGATTGAATGCTCACCACTTGTCACGGGGATTTCGAATGTGCTGTTGCCTTGCTTTTTGCCGTAAGAAACACCATCAACAAAAATAGTGACGGTATCATAATAATCAGCGTTTGTCACTTTTACTATAACTTTTGTCATAAAATCTCTCCTTTTAGAATCTGTGAATATCGTCAACGCAACACATCGTTAATGTTCGTTGAAAGAATTGTGCCAACGGGAAATTGTGCGTTAGTGGAATATGTAACTTTCAACATACCGTTTCCTTGCAGTACCAGCTTAATGGTAACGGTATCGGCATCTTCTCCCCAGAAACTGCCTTTTACCAAAATCTCAGTATCAGTCAGTTCATAGTAATGAGGATTCTGACCGCCGCCTTCGGAATAATAGTTTTTACCCTCAAAAACGATAGGCGTTTGGTTTGGATCGGTCTGTACCGAATTGAAATATCTGTCAACAACCACACAGGCTTCACCGTCAAATTGAAGTGCCGCACCGATCAGCATATCGCCCGACACATTCAAATTACCAACATATTCTTTGGTGGATAAGTCTGTTTTCGGATTAAGTACGGAAGTTGCACCGCAAACGGTGCAAACACCGCTTGCATATGTGTGATCGCCCTTGCTACCTTCTGTTGCGCCGCAAGTCTTGCAGGTCTTTGGTGCTTTACAAGTGGCAGACTGCCAAGAATGTCCTAACGCACTACCGTTTGTTGCACCGCAAGAACATTTAGCTGCCTCGGTACAGGTAGCTTTTGAATAACTATGGGTGTGAGGTGCAGCAGCACCGCATACGGTACAAGCGCCGTTGGAATATGTATGTTCGCCTTTGCCGCCCTCGGTCACACCGCAAGTCTTACAAGTTTTAGGTGCTTTGCACGTGGCAGACTGCCAAGAATGTCCCAAGGCACTTCCGTTTGTTGCACCACAGGAGCATTTTGCCGCTTCGGTACAAGTAGCTTTTGAATAGGTATGCGTATGCGTTTCTGTCTGCTCCGTATTGTCGGTAGGCTGTTCCGTTGCATCGGTATTGGAATCGGTTTCGTCCGTAGGATCATCTGCGTTGGTTATCACTTCAAGAGATATGTTAAGCTCGGTTGCGATATTTTTAGCAGCCAACGATGCTTCTGCCAAAATACTTTCTGTATTTAGCTTATCGTTCTTTTGTTCTGCAATTTCAAATTCAATCGTTGCGCCATCTTTGATGAAACCCTTTGAATTTGCGGCAGATACAAATGCCTTTATCACCGTTTTATAATCCGCACCTTCGGTCAATATCTCGTCAACGATCTGTTCTGCATCCTCGTTGACAGCTTCAACCGCCAGAACAATGCCACCATCGGCAAGATACATTTTTATCTGTGGGTTAATGCTTGCAAGCAAAACCGCCGAATAACCTTCCGGCTTTTCAAAAGTGCTTGCGTTGTCTGTTGAAGGATCACTTGACGTATTTTCGTCATTACTGCAAGCAGCAAAGGAAAATACGAGACACAGAGCAAGCAACAAAGCAAATATTTTTTTCATCATCGAAATCATCTCCTAAATACAATTATTTAATTTCGCTCAAAATCACGGGTTCTGCCCCAACCATCGCAATATATCGACAAGATATCTTCGTGCAGTTCCACCGTATATGTCGTAGACGAAAGAACGGCATTCTCGCCATCTAAATAATACTGAACAGTCAGCTTGTTGCCATTCACAGAATATGTACCGTCCTGTCCGTAGCCAAGCATAGCCATCCAGCATCTTCCACCATAATATATATCTCCTTCCGTTGACACCATACACTCATTTTGGATAAAACTATAGGTTCCATTAGAATTAAATGTAAACCCCCAAACCTCCAATGTGTCATCGCCGGTTGTCATATTCGTGAGCATATCGTAGTATACCCAATCACCAACGATGCTGTCAGCAATATTTACTTTAGATTCCGTTGGTATGGTTGCTTCGTTCGTGCCCTTATTGGAGGGAACAGACGATTGTATCATATCGGTAAGATTGATTCGCTTTTCACAATCAACCACTATGCCCTCATAGGTAACCTCAACATATTCATTTTGAAAACGAATATAACCATTTTCCATTTGTTGTTGGAAGTAATCTAAGTTACTCTCGTTATTTCCATAAAACAGATAATCCGTGCAGAGTTCAAAATCTTCTGTAATCGTGCCGTAATTATCACCGGAATAGGAAATGTACTTTTGAAAATCATAGGCAGTTGCAATTATATAGGGAGATTCTTCCGTTCCGCTGCCTTCAAGTCCTGCATTCCAATCGTATGTAACTAATTGAGCCGGAGCACTCTCCTTTGCAACGCCAAACTTCAAACCAAATATCGCCATAACGCCAAAAGCAACAACTGCTAATAGAACTGCACCAACAATACCCAGCACAATCGGTAAAGCCTTACTTTGTTGGGGCATCACACGATGTTCTGAGAGTTGCAATGCAATATTCTTTACAATTTCATCGTATTCAGCGGCGCGAGCCGTTGCATCTGCAATGCCCCATTCTATCGCAACCTTAAACCAGTATGCGGACTGCGGAAGATTATTGGCGTATTTATACTCAGCTACAAGTAGCCAGCTTGCTTCTGCATTTCCGCATTGTGCCGCTTCTGTAAGCATAGATACTTTTTGCTCATTTGGCAATTGCTTGGCTAAATCTAACAATGCGGAGTGGACTTTACCATTAGCGGCTTTTTGCAATAGTTCTAATGCTTTATCTTCATAGATGGCATTTTCACCTTTGAGTTGTCTTGCCAGATGATACGCCGCAAAGGGATTGCCGTCTTCTGCCATCTGTTCAAGCGTACCATTATCTTCTTTCCCTGTATAACCGCTTTTCATAGCGGCGATTTCCTGATCGTTCGCCGCTATGCGATATTTTGCAAAGTCCTGCACAGCGGTCAATTCGTGTGCTTTGGCTTTTGCCTGTATTTCAGGTGTTTGATAGACCGCTTCGGTATGCTTCACTTCCCACTTCATATAAATGACGGTAAAGAACAGTGCATATATACCCAAGGTCAAGGGAGTCAGCAGAACAAGAAGCAGATATTTTACAAAGAGTTGTCCGCCTGTGCCGTTAAATTCCAACGGACTGCCACCGATATGAGTATGCTTTGCCTCCCATTTTAGCACCATCTTGTCCGCCCACGCTTTTCCGATACCAAAGGT
>CAYLXT010000109.1:0-4401 GCA_964387615.1 uncultured Ruminococcus sp. | reverse complement strand
GCGGTATACTCACCGTGGCAAATGATAAAACAACGTTACTTTGCAGTGATTTTAAGTGGAATTAAAGCATGATAAGGCCCTACTTTAAGTGGGGTCTTAATATTTTTTGTAAATACATATATTTAATTGAAATAGTGTGGATTTTGTGTTATAATGAAAAAAAGACTACATATTGATATTTAATTTAAAAGGAGAAAGTCAATGCGTTTGGAAAATATGAAAAAAAGTATTAGTTTTATATTATCTTTTATAATGCTTTTTGGAACAATATTTGTCGCTGATACGGTTGTAAATGTTAAGGTTTCTGCAGCCTCGGAACCAACATATGCTAAAACATCTGTCTGGAGCGGCAAAGCGGCATCCTATTTTGCAGATGGGTCGGGAACCGAAACAGACCCATATATAATAGCGACTGCAGATCAGCTTTATAAAATGGTTTCAGGCGATGGCAAACAAACAAACGGCGACGCGGCATACTATAAGGTTGCGGATGGCGTAACCACCTTTTATCTTAACAATGTCGATACGCTTGACGAAATTAAAACGTTAGTAAACTCAGGTGATTATAAAAACTGGACCGCAACAGGCACTTTTCACGGCAATTTTGACGGCAATGGTGTTACCGTTTACGGTATGGTAAGCTATAATGCCGATGGCTTCATATATGCTTTTAATGAAGGCGCCAGCATAAAAAATATAAATTTTGACAGTTGTTTTGCTTATGGTGGCGGTAATGTCGCCATTGTTACAACCAGAGTGGGCAGCTATACGGATATACCTGAAGATAATCCCGTAATTGCCAATGTGTCGGTAAGAAACGTTTATGTCCGGACAACCCGGAATATATCGGTGTCCTCAAGTGGTTGGCATAATGCCAGTGCAGGTGGTCTGGTATCTACCGGCGATACACCGAAAAAACTTACAATGTCAAATTGCTTCTTTGACGGTTATTCATCAGAGTTAGTGCAGGGGTCAGGTAGTACAGCTGACGCCACTGCAGGTATATTTGCAGGCAGCAGCGGTTCCAACAATGTAACGCTCAGCGCATGTGTGTCACTTGGTGCGCAGATTTTTCCTCAGGCAAGTGGCGCAAACTATACAAGATACGATGAAAACAACAGTTCCGGATTTCAGTTTTTTGCATATAATTGCTACTGTGACCTTGAAGAAACCGTAAAAGAAACTGCAGTTGTAAAAATAGATAAAAGGGCCGACTACGAGATAAAAGATATGCCAGGCCTTAATTGGTCAGCAAATTGGCAGCTTGTAGAAGTTACTGATGGTATGGATGAATTTACCGGATACTCATCCCGCTTAATACCTATGCCAAAGGCAAACAGTATTGACGACGGCTTGTATTCCACGTACGCATCAAAAATTGCCGCCCAGATAAATGGCGGAGGTGCTTACAATGTGATGGGCGGCTCCTATATAAAAGGTACCTATGGTATGTATTATGAGCTTGACGGTTCAGGCACCAAAGATGACCCGTATTTAATTAATAGCGCGTTTGAGCTTGCTCGCGCAATCGCTTCGGGCGGTATGAATGTTTATAATAGGGTGTATTATAAGCTCGCTTGTGACATAGATGCTTCCGATATGTCGTGGATCACGCAAGATTCGATAGCAAGCCGCTACATCTATGTTCCGTTTAACGGTGAGCTCGATGGTGACGGACATACCGTTTCTGGAATTTATGTGGGTGACGATCAGTCGGTAGGTCTTATTCCAATACTAGACAGCGAGGGTGTTGTTAAAAATCTACATATACGAAACGGATGCTTCGTGTCGGGAAATGAATATGCGGGCGCTATAGCGGGTGAGGTAATATCGGGCGCTAAAATCACCGGTTGTTCGGCCGAAAACTGCCTTGTGGCCAGTAATAATACCGACTCACACATAGTAGGTAACGAAAAAAACACAACTATAACAAATAGCTATTTTGTATCAGATTTTGATTCTACTTCAAGTGTAAAAACTGCATATTATGATGCCGATGGAAACACGGTAGATATTGATGTAGAACAAAACAAAGATGTATGGTATATCGGTGGTACCGATAGCAGTACGCCAAAGCTTAAAAACTTTGCGGCGGCGCGTGAGTTTGCCGATATTGATGGTGACGGTAATGCACAGGAATACGCTGCTGCCGACCTTGTGGCACTTCGTCGCAGTCTGCTGTCAGCACAGGGCTATGAAAACATTTACGGTGATATTAACCGTGACGGAGAGGTTAATATATCCGACCTTGCGGTTCTAAGCCGTAGCATCGTCGAAGATTATGATAAGCTCTACGACGGATTTTGGCGCAATGCAAATCTTGGAAAAATCCGCATTTTTTACGGTGAAAACGACAACTACGATGCGGCGCGCAGATTGGAAATTTATCTTGAGCAAGAGCTTAACGGCATTGATGTTCAAAAGGTTGTAAGCGCCGACAAGACCGTTTCGGGTACAAGCAGTGATAAAAACGCTGTTTATGTGCATTCAAATGATACTGTAGGTAAACCCACCGGAAGCCTTGAAATTATTATAGGCAATATTTCAAATTACAGTGATTACGCTAAAAACACCTTGGACACAAACGATTATTCTATCAGCTTTGATAAAGAAAACTGTGTCCTTTGGCTTAATGGGGGCAGCTTTACCGGCGTTGAGCAAGCGGTGCTTGACTTTATAAGCAATTCGGATTTTAAAACCGACAAGGTTTATACGGTGGATGTTGCGACGCTTTCAACCGAAAAACAGGCAAAAACCGTCAAGATAGATACAGATTATGACGGTGTGGCAGACAGTGAGAGAACCTTCTATTACGCTTGGGGCGATGAGTTTGACGGTGTAATTGACGCGGACGAGGGTGAAAATGCCCAGATATCCTTTGATACCTGGAACCATACAACTATGAACACCGAAAGCGTCAGAGGCACGGCGGGTACTTACCGTAATGTTGAGGGTGTAAACCGCGAAGAAATGTCAAAGCTGTATTGGGTAGAAGATGGTAAGCTTTCTATTACCCGCGGCGTTAAGGCAGAGTATGCCACTGCGGAGACCGATAAGATCGGATATGTAAGACTCGAAAATCAAAGCGGCACAGATGCCTTTGGCGGCGAGATAGATGATGAAGATATTATTGCCAATCCGGGTCTTATAAAGGCAAACCATTCCATGCTTTATAAGCAGGGCTATGCTGAAATGTATGGTAGTCTGCCCTCTGACGGACACACCTTTGCGTCGTGGTGGATGTTAGGACACGGCGCACTTAATAACACCGGTTATACCGAGTCGCTTTACAGCAAGATATACAAGCTTAACGATAGCGGAAATTATGCCTACGACGGCACGACCAGCACCCTCGTTTCCACCGATCCTACTACCTTTAAATATCAGGTTCCCACAAACTATTTTGAAATAGACGTATGGGAGCTTATGCAGCATCCCGAAAGGGTAAACAACGCGTTTTCCCTTGGCACATCTCTTGTAAAATCAAGAACGACAGGCGCATATGATTACGGTTTGTATCTTAATGTGCATAAATTTTATTCCGTAGGCGCTAACAAGGCAAGCACGGTCAACGTAATAGATTGGGATAATCCTGCCACACCACGCGCCGTAATGCAAAAAGAATGGTTTGGTGCATCTGAAGATGATTACTATTTTAGTACAACGGCTGCCTTATATGGCTTTACAGATGGTACAAATACCCGATACACACAAGAAAGCGATTGGAGGAACAGCTCTAAAAAGGTTACCACTGCTTATTATGTAGAGGAGCTTCAACGACGCTTTACCGCGTATCGCAGATACGGCTTTTATTGGAGCACAAACGGTGTTGATAAATTCAATTTTACATTGTATATTTATGATGTTAATGGTGATGGTGTTGAAGATGATAATGCTATACTTGGCAGCAGTGATTTAACCTACAACAAACAGGATGGTTATGATCCGCAGAATTACGATATTGTAAATGATGCCGAAACGGCAAACCAGTATATGTATTTCTTATTTGACAACGTGCTGTATACTTCTAACCCTAATCACAGCAACGCTACCGACGAAGAAGCTGTTATGCATACCGATATGCTCACCAACGAGGGAACCGATGAAAATCCTGATAAGGTTAGTCTTGAAATAGATTATATAAGGGTATATCAGGCTGATGGCAGACGCGATATTGTAACAAGAGAAACCGAGGACTTTAATAACGGAAATCATTTTGGATATTAAATTTAAAAAGCTTACCGCTTTAAAACGGTAAGCTTTGTTTTTTGTATTCAAGAGGTGAAATCCCCACACGCTTTTTAAAGGTTTTACAAAGATATGATGCCGAGCAAAAACCTACCAGCTCGGCTATTTCCTGCATTGTTTTTTCGGGCGCATCAAGCAGTATTTCCTTTGCCA
>CAYLXT010000108.1:0-4432 GCA_964387615.1 uncultured Ruminococcus sp. | reverse complement strand
ACGAAAGTCTTACCACGGGGTCACTACTTATAGAAATCGGCACCGACGGTAACACTTTTGACGAGGCTGAATACTCGGCAGAGCTGCTGTCAAACGCCTTAATTAGTTTATTAAACACTTTGTAGGGTCGATGCCCACATCGACCCAGTTAAATTAACAGGGAAAATCAAAATGAAGCGACAAACAAAAACATATCTTCGCACATTGTATATTACTCTGGTTGTTGTGATGTGTTTAAGCCTTGGCTGGATAGGGATTTCCATGGCTTATGAAAACACAGTACAGGTAGCCTTTGGTGAATACAAGCGTGCTATAGAAATAACCGACGAAGAAATACGTATTCTTGATTTTGTTATCAGTAAAAGAAATTAAATTGCAAGCGGAACGGATAAATCCGTTCCCTACAAATACAATTCAAGCCCCTGCGTTTTATGCAGAGGCTTGCTTTGGTTAATTGTTAATTGTGTATTAGTTTATTCCCAACTCATATCGTCGTACTCGTTATCTTCGGGTACTTGGAGTCCTAAATCGCGACGTTTTTCTATATCGGCGTCGGGGTGCTGCTCATAATAAGGGTCAATTATATATTTCTTTATACTGCCAAAGGTAAAGAACTGAACAATCAAATATCTGAATGCGGGCAGTGTAAGGACTGCTATAAGCAGTTCGCTAAACAAAACCGACCAATACGGAAAAATCAAAAATATTGCAACATACAGTGCATACACCGCAAGAAGAATTATTCCGCAGAGCAGGTTTCTCCAAAGGTTTACAAACACAAACTTAAAGCTGTTCTTGTAAAGGTTTTTAAGGTTAAAATCAAAGGTTATCATAAGCGTGTAAATATAAAAATTCATCATAGCAAAAATTGCTAAAAAGGACGCGCTTAATACAAGGCCTATAAACGATAGGGTTTGTTCGGTTTGAATGTAAGACTCGTTATAAAACCAAAGGGCAAAGCCTAACAATACGGTAATAATTGTATTTATAACACCAACCGCCAACGACTGCTTCCAATTCTTTTTTATTGTTTCAAAAAAATCGCTAAGACCGAAGGAGTGCTTGTCACGAGCAATGTTTCTTGTAACATTAGTAATTCCCGCGCTTGCCATACCGTAAGTAATTACGGGCAGTGACAACAAAATATACACAAAATTTATAGAAAAGAATTTAAAGAAGTTGCGAAAATAGGTTTCAAAAAACACAAAAAACGCCTTCTTTTTAGGGGCATCTTTTCTAATGCCCGGACCCTCTTTCGTAGGATCAAAAAGTCCAAAAAAACCTGCCATATTTTAAATTTCTCCCTTTTTATATACTAACTTATCTGTAAGATTTATCTCTTTATAGCCTAAAATATAAGCAATTCCCGAAATTATAGGAACCACAAGCTGAAGCGCAAAAAGACCTACAAGCTGTAAAACACTAAGCTTTGAAATAACATCCGCATCCCCTGCTATCCATAAAATAGCGGGATAAAAATGACTGTTAAAAAACGCGTACCACGTCGTACGGAAATCTGGGGTAACGAATTCAAGAACCAGCATTAACACAAACATCGCAAAAAACGGAATATTTGCAACTGCGCCAATTTTAAAGCCACGGGCTACATCCTTCTTTATGTGGCCTGTTTTCGCAAGATTTTCGTCCTTAAAGCCCTGTTTATAGACACTGCTGCTTGCAAAAGAAATAACCAAAATAATATTTAAAATTTGTGTTACAACCAAAAACACCGATTTGCCCGCGCCGTCAAGGGTTGAACGCACCTTATATGTAGTAACTGTATAGCCCTGATTTTCATATTCAGTCTTTTTTGTATCGGAGCCCTCGTCTTCTCCGTCACCGTCAGTATCGGTATACAAATATTGGTATTCGTCTATCGGCTCGTCGCCTTCCTCGGTATAAACATAAGCGTTGTAGCCAATATATTTAGTAAAAATACCGGTACAAATAACATTTATTGATATACACAAAAAGAAGCTCAGCACGGCCGCCATAATAATACCGCCAGAAAGTTTTGCACCCATTTTAAAACTGCTCATTCTATTTCCTCTCAAACTGCAGAATATTACATAATTATAATTATTTTACAGCAAAAGAGTAAAAAAAGCAAGGTACGTTTTTTAATACCCTGCTTTTTTAACATTATATTCATAAAATAAGCATTAGCGTTATGCCCGATATCAACAATACCGCCGCTATTGCAGCCCCCACAATAATACGTCGCCGTAGTAACATCCTTTTTCGCAGCGAGTGATATCCCCTGCCTGCACGAGCGTCAAAATCAAAGGTGAAATTTTTAATCGCACGGTTTAAATTTTTATGACTTAAATTACTGCAAGAAGGGCTTACATAAAAAACTATTCTGTCAAACACCTTACTACCTGTATTGTTAACCTCAATTACCGTCTTGTTTACGCCTTTTACCACTTGCATTCCGCCTTTCATACCAAAAAATGCTGCCGTAAAATATTTTTGGCAAAAAGCGGTTATTATATTCAGGTTAACATAAAAATGTGGAAAACTCGGTGGAAAAGTTGAAAACTCCACTGTTTAAAGCAAAAAATTATTAACATTCGGTTGCAAAACGCGATTATTTTGTCGCATTATGTAAATCAGATTTTACCCGTTAAAAATGAAATGCTACGCTCTACCGAATCGGCCGAATTACCCCAATCGTTGCTACCCTTATTGCGATAATCATACATAGAGCAATATTTTGAAATATCTTCACCTAAGGATTTTACGTATTCCGCCGTAATGCGCGTCAGATTTTCTTTGAATTCACCCGCATATCTTGGCATTTTCTTTTTATCGGCACCGTTTATCAGCGCTTCAAAATGGTGCATACAAAACTGCGGCTGATTATTAAAAAGCTCTCTGAATTCCCTTTCCTTTTCGTAGCAGCGGTAAATGGTCTCAATCATCCGCTCCATACCCCAATTTACCTTCTCACAGATAAAACAACTGTCTATAACCTTTTTTACATTATCTGCTTTTTTATCGGCGCTGTTAAACAGCTTCTTTTCAAATATGCCGCTGCTTACCTCTTTAATATGAGTTTCAAGCATAAGCGCTAACTGCAGTCGTCCGCGATGAGCCATCATTTTGTCGTAATGCTCGGTACAAAATCCCGCCTTATTGGTTTCTATTCGCACATCGGGTTCCATCATAGCATCGCCTAATATATATGTTATAAGATGCCCCTCTACCGTGTTTTTCATTCGACAAAGGGGGCAACCGTCACTCACCTCAAAAACTTCAGAGACCGGTATGGTACAAATATCGTCACGCATAAAAACACACCTTTACAAATTTTACTTACTTGCATTATACCACAAAAATGATATAATTGTAAATACAATATGGGGTGAATTATGAATAATATAGAATTTATCGGTAATAAAATACATATAAAAAATACAGAAAATTTTGACCTTGCGCAAACGCTTGATTGTGGGCAGGCATTCCGTTGGTCACAAAATGAAAACGGTGTCTGGAGCGGTATTGCATTTGGTAGATATATTGAGCTTTATAAATCGGGTGAAGATATCGTAATAAGCGGCTCAAACGAGCAGGATTTTGAAGCTTTATGGAAAAACTATTTTGACCTTAATCGTAACTACGCCAAAATTATAAGCGATGTGAGCGTAAATGAAACTGTCAGAAAGGCTGCCGAGTATAGCAGCGGTATACGACTTTTAAACCAGGAGCCCTGGGAAGCGCTGTGCTCATTTATAATTTCACAAAACAACAATATTCCACGGATAAAAGGCATTGTAGAACGACTTTGCGAAAACTTTGGCGATAAAATCGTCGGCGGATACACATTTCCGTCTGCCGAAACAGTTGCAAAACTTTCGGTCGAGGAGCTTGCGGTTATACGTTCGGGCTTTCGCGCAAAATATATCATAGATGCCGCGCAAAAAGTCACATCGGGCGAAATAAATCTTGACGCTTTACGCACCGCCAATTATGACTTAGCACGTGACACTCTTATGGCAATAAAGGGTGTAGGACCAAAGGTTGCCGATTGCGTACTGCTTTACGGACTTGGTCATATTGAAGCCTTCCCCCGCGATGTGTGGATAAAGCGCGCTCTCACGCAAATGTTTGACGGAGAGCTGCCCGAATGCGCTATACAGTACGCCGGCATTGTGCAACAATATATTTTTCATTATATAAGAAATAATCCGTAAATTTTATGAGGGACAACTTTGGTTGCCCCTCATTTTTTAAGAAATTATTAATTTTTACGAATATTATTGACAAACGATTCGTATTATGATACTGTATAACTGTACCAATTGTAATAGTACAGTTATAAACTTCAGGAGGTGTGTTATGTTTCAGCTTGACTTTAAAAGCGGCGTGCCTATTTGCGACCAGATAGTAAACGGTTTTATAAAGCTAAAGGCTCTGGGCGTATTAAAGG
>CAYLXT010000107.1:0-4457 GCA_964387615.1 uncultured Ruminococcus sp. | reverse complement strand
TCTACGTGAGCAGGAACTGAAGATGAACCTGCAAACTGAGCGTCAGAGTGCATACGACCCATTGTATCGGTCATACCGTAAGAAGCGGGGCCTGCAGCCATATTGTCAGGGTGGAGGGTACGACCTGTACCGCCGCCTGATGCTACTGAGAAATACTTCTTGCCCTGTTCGATACATTCTTTCTTATAAGTACCTGCAACAGGATGCTGGAAACGTGTTGGGTTGGTTGAGTTGCCTGTGATAGATACGTCAACACCCTCTTTGTGCATGATTGCAACGCCTTCACGAACGTCGTCAGCGCCGTAGCAACGAACCTTTGAACGCTCACCTGTAGAGTAAGCGGTTTCGTTTACTATTGCGAGCTCACCTGTGTAGTAGTCAAACTTTGTCTGAACATAGGTAAAGCCGTTAATACGTGAAATAATCTGAGCGGCATCCTTGCCAAGACCGTTAAGGATAACGCGGAGTGGCTCTTTACGAGCTTTGTTAGCGCTTCTTGCCAAGCCTATAGCGCCTTCAGCAGCAGCGAATGATTCGTGACCTGCAAGGAAAGCAAAGCACTTGGTCTCTTCACGGAGAAGCATTGCGCCCAAGTTACCGTGGCCAATACCAACCTTACGGTCGTCGGCAACAGAACCGGGGATGCAGAACGACTGAAGACCAAGACCGATCTTTTCAGCAGCTTCGGCAGCAGATGCAACCTTGTCTTTAATAGCGATTGCGCAACCTACAACGTAAGCCCAAGCAGCGTTTTCAAAGCAGATTGGCTGAATGCCCTTAACAATGCCGTAAGCGTCAACGCCTGCATCGTCGCAAATCTGCTTTGCTTCTTCAATAGAAGCGATGCCGTGCTTTGCGAGCTCTGCGTTTATCTGATTAATTCTTCTTTCATAGCTTTCAAATAATGGCATAATCTGTTACCTCCCTAATTATTCTTCACGGGGGTCGATGAGGCGAGCTGCGTCATCAACACGTCCGTACTGGCCGCTTGCCTTTGCGAGTGCTTCATTAGCGTCCATACCCTTTTTAATCATTTCCATCATTTTGCCGAGGTGAACAAACTTGTAGCCGATAATAGTGTCATTTTCGTCTACTGCACACTTTGTGATGTAACCTTCAGCAAGCTCAAGGTAACGGGGGCCTTTAACCTTTGTAGCGTAGGTAGTACCTGTTTGTGAACGTAAGCCCTTACCCAAGTCTTCAAGACCTGCGCCGATCGGCAAACCGTCTTCACTGAATGCGGTCTGTGTACGACCGTAAACGATCTGCAAGAAAAGCTCGCGCATAGCGGTGTTGATAGCATCGCAAACGAGGTCGGTATTAAGCGCTTCAAGCAAAGTCTTGCCAACCAGGATTTCAGATGCCATAGCAGCAGAGTGTGTCATACCTGAACAGCCGATGGTTTCAACCAAAGCCTCTTCAATAACACCCTCTTTTACGTTAAGGCTGAGTTTGCAAGCGCCCTGCTGAGGTGCGCACCAGCCGATACCGTGGGTAAGACCCGAGATGTCTTTAACTTCTTTTACCTGTACCCATTTGCCCTCTTCGGGAATAGGAGCAGGACCGTGATATGCGCCTTTAGCAAGAGGGCACATATTTTGTACTTCATGTGAGTAGTTCATTATATGTAACTCCTTTCAAAAATTCATACAAGGACAGTATAACATTTTTTTTGACAAAAAACAATACCGAAAATGCTAAAAATTTAACAAATTAATATCAAGAAACTATTGTTTTTATCCAAGAGCCTTGTTTTACAAATATATAACCTAAAATACATTTTATAAGATTAAGCATCTGAACTACAAAATATATTGTAAGAATACCAAGTGAAGTATAATTTACAAGCAGTGCTGCCGCTACAACACTTACAGTCCATACAAAAAAGCTGTCAAAAATCAGGGTTATTATAACCTTGCCGCCCGAACGCAGCGTAAAATATGACGCGTGAGCAAATGCGTCAATCGGCATAGCAAGCGCAGTTATTTGCATCAGCGCGGTGGCTATGCTTTTGGCATTGTCGCTTATATTATAAATACGCGGTATAAATATCGCGCAAAAAGCGTAGATTACTGCGATAATAATACTTACAAAAACCGAAAAGGCGATTGACTTTACGGCGGTGTCCTTAATCTCTTGCTTGTTTTTTCCTGCGCCTAAATCGTGACCTAAAAGTATACCTATCGCTATACCAACCGCCATAAAAGCAACCGAAAAAACATTAAAAAATGTCTGAGATATATTATTAGCCGCAACAACATCAAGTCCGCGTTGAGCATAAAAACCGTTTACCGTCGCTATGCCCGATGCCCAAAGTGTCTCATTAAGCATAAGGGGCATACCTTTTTTAAATATGTTGCCAATAAGCCTTAGCGATATATACGGGCTTTTCCATCCATCAAGTATAAATACGCATTTTTTGCGTTTTATAAATGTATATGCCACCAAAAAAGCAAGCTCGACAAAGCGCGAAACAACCGTTGCAATTGCCGCGCCGTTTACACCCATACGCGCCGCGCCAAATTTACCAAATATAAGAACATAGTTAAGAGAAAGATTTACAACAACCGCAACAACGCCTGCAATCATCGGCACCGCGCTCTGTCCCGCCTCGCGAAGCGTACTGCCGTAGCACTGCGATATAGTGTAGGGCACCAGACCTATCAGCATTATATAAAGATAGCTTTTGGCAAACTTTAAGGACTCGACCGCTAAGGTGGCGTTATCATTTTCGTTTAAATAAAGCATAATCAGCTCTTCGCTTTTGAAACAAAACAACGATATACCAATTGCTGCCAAAAGCATAGTAAAAATCATCTTAAATCTGAAGGTCTGCTTTACTCCCTCGAAATCGTGATTGCCAAAAAACTGCGCGGTAAAAATACCCGCTCCCGAAATAGCGCCGAATATACATAGGTTAAAAACAAACATTAATTGGTTTGAAACAGCAACGCCCGTAGACTCCGCCTGACCGACTGTGCCGACCATAACGTTATCAAGCATATTAACAAAGTTAGTTATACCTTGCTGAATCATAATGGGTATCGTGAGTATAAATACCCGTTTATAAAAGGCTTTAGTGCCTATAAGCTTTTTGAACATAAGCTACCTCTTAAAATAAAGTAATACCAAATTGAGATTTTAACATAAAAGATTATTTATTGCAACAAAAAAAGACAGAACAAATTCTGCCTTTTTTTGCATAAAGATTGTATAAAGAAAGAGTATTGAAAATGACCTATTTTATGCTCTGTGCTTTTCAGGATAATAGGATTTGCAAATTTTATTACCGCCACGCAAAACCTTAAATCTGCGGCGGCGAAAATTCGCAACTATCCTTTCCTCAAGCTTAATAAATCTATCCTCATGAAAAACAGCCCATATAGTAAATGCCACAAGCGCAATCTCGAATATTGTAAGTAAAGTTCCCTGTAAATTCATACGTTTTCCTCCGCCGAACATTTGTTCGTTTTCTGTAATTTTATTATAATCAGTGTGTCGACATTTGTCAAGCACTTTTTACAAATTTATTATAATTTTTTCGCTGTCCCAAAAACATCTCAGTTAAAATTGATTTTTTAATTTTTTCATAATATTTTGTTCATCAAATTTCTATTGTTTTTGCGCGGCGAAAATGGTAAAATTCGGTTAGAATAACAAATAAAGGAGCGTTTCTTTTGTTTGAATATTATCGTGATTTTAATTTTAAAAATATTACAAATCCAAAATATAGGCATTTGTTTTTACTTCTTTTCTGGCCTGTTTATTTAACCCTTTTTGTAACAACAGAAAAATTTGTAGCTCCTATATATATTGTGTACTGTCCGCTTGACGATCTTATTCCGTTTTGCGAGTTTTTTGTCATACCCTATGTTTTATGGTATGCGTTGCTTGCGTTTGTTTCTATTTACACCTTACTTTTTGATATTCCGTCATTTAAAAAGTTTTATATCTTTTTGAGTGTTACCTGTATTATCACGTTTGCGTTATACATTATTTTTCCTAACGAGCAAAATTTGCGCCCGACGGAATTTGCTCGCGACAACATATTAGTTGACGTTATGAAAAATCTTTACGCCATTGACACCAACACCAATGTGTGCCCATCTATCCATGTTATATTCTCGTTAGGTATGATGTTTACTCTTTGGAACTCTAAGCACTTCAGCTCTGCCCTATGGCGAACCATATCTGTTATAATTACAACATCTATATGCCTTGCAACCGTATTTTTAAAGCAGCATTCGGTTATAGATATTTTTGCCGGTGTTGCGGTATCGGGTATTGTTTTTCCGTTTGCATTTTTAGATTTGCGACACAAAAATAAAAATTTTAAAAAAGAATAAATTTTTTGTTGACAAGTGGACTTGCAAGTGCTATAATAATCGGGCGCCCAAGATTAGCGAGTGTGCTGGAATAGGCAGACAGGCACGTTTGAGGGGCGTGTGTCCACGACG
>CAYLXT010000106.1:0-4460 GCA_964387615.1 uncultured Ruminococcus sp. | reverse complement strand
GCTATGAACCGTGTGGACAAGGCTTTGTCCGTCAGTTTTGGACTTGGAACATTTAGTTAAATAAAATTGTCGAAACCTTTTCTTTAAATTTGGGTTGACAAGTCCCATAAATAATTATAGAATTAAATTGTAATAATTTAGGGAGGTTTTGGCAATGATTAATGAACAATACAAACTATGGTGTGAAAAGGCAACAATTGACCCCGACCTTGTTGCCGAGCTAAAGGCTATTGAGGGTAACGAAGAGGCAATCAGTGACGCTTTTTATAAGGACCTTGAATTTGGCACGGGCGGTCTTCGCGGTGTTATAGGCGCTGGTACCAACCGTATGAATGTTTACACAGTAGGTAAGGCGACACAGGGTCTTGCGGATTATGTTAATTCAGTAACAAAAGACGGTAAAGTGGCAATTGCATACGACAGCCGTATTAAGTCGGATGTTTTTGCGCGTGATGCTGCGGCAATTCTTGCGGCTAACGGAATTAAGGTATATATCTACAAAGAGCTTATGCCAACACCAATGCTTTCTTTTGCGGTGCGCCATCTTAAGTGCGATGCAGGTATTGTTGTAACCGCCAGTCACAATCCTTCAAAATATAACGGCTATAAGGCTTACGGTAATGACGGTTGTCAGTTAGGCCTTGAAGCTGCTGATTATGTGCTTTCGGTTATGAACAGCGTTAATATATTTGACGGCGTTAAGCGTGTCAATTTTGATACCGCCTTGGCAGAAGGCAAAATCGAATTTATTGGCGAAGACGTAATTGATGCTTATCTTGCAGCAGTAGAAGACAGACGTGTAAACCGCGACATTGATATGTCAAAGCTTAATGTGGTTTATACACCTTTACACGGTTCGGGTAATAAGCCTGTACGCGCAATTCTTTCTAAAATAGGCGCTACTAATGTAACTGTAGTACCCGAGCAGGAATTACCGAACGGTAATTTCCCGACAGCGCCGTACCCTAACCCTGAAATCCGTCAGGCGTTTGAGTGTGCGTTAAAGCTTGCTGAGACAGTTAAGCCCGATTTGCTTCTTGCAACCGACCCCGACGCTGACCGCGTTGGTATCGCTGTACCAAACGGCGACGAATACCGTCTGTTTACAGGTAACGAGGTAGGCGCATTACTGCTTGAATATATATTAAAATGCCGTAAGGCAAACGGTACATTACCCGAAAATCCCGTTGCAGTAAAGACAATCGTTACAAGCGACGTTTGTCTTAAGATTGCTGAGGATTATGGTTGTGAGCTGCGTGATGTGCTGACAGGCTTTAAGTTTATAGGCGAGCAGATTGCAAATCTTGAGGCAGTAGGTCAAGAGGAGCGTTATGTGTTTGGCTTTGAAGAAAGCTACGGTTATCTCGCCGGCACATATGTGCGCGATAAGGATGCTGTTATAGCATCAATGCTTATTTGCGAAATGGTGGCTTACTATAAAGCGCAGGGCAAAAATCTTATTGAGGTATTGTCAGAGCTTTATGATAAATACGGCTACTACTACTGCTCACAAAAGAGCTTTACCTGTGAGGGTCAGGCCGGTATGAAGCAGATTTCAGGCATTATGGAGCGTTTGGCTACTAATCCGCCCGCAGAAATCGGCGGTTTAAAGGTTGCTCGCTTTGATAACCTTAACAAGTCAGAGAGTCTTGATATAGCAAGCGGAAAAATTACCGCTATGGATTTGCCAAAATCTAACGTTTTAGGTTTCTATTTTGAAGACGGTAGCTCACTTATTGTTCGTCCTTCGGGTACCGAGCCTAAGATAAAGATGTATTTAAGTGCTGTCGGCGCTACCGATGCTGATGCGCTTGCTGAACGCCAAACACTCGAGGTAGAGGGCACCAAGCTTTTAGGATTTTAATATCTGATTATATTTTTTCGGCAAGAGCAAGTCCTTGCCCTACTGTGAATTTTAAATTACAACGTAGGGCAGGGGGCTCTTGCCGATTTTTATTTTTTTGCTTGAAAAAGGACAAGAATAATTGTATAATACAGTTAGCATATGGTAACCGAGGTGAAAACAAAATGCAAAAATTTAAGGTAACGGGAATGAGCTGCGCGGCTTGCAGTGCTCGTGTCGAAAAAGCGGTAGGCGGTTTGGACGGTGTAACAGAGTGTAGTGTTAATCTGCTTACGGGTGATATGTCAGTCGGTGGCAGCGTTGATGCTCAAACAATAGTGGATGCAGTAATAAATGCAGGCTACGGAATAGAGCAAACCGCTTTAAAAGAAAAAATAAGAACAACGCAACCGTCGGATAATTCTAATAAAACGGTTTTAGCGCGACTGATTAGTTCTTGCGTTTTGTTGTGCGTACTGATGTATTTTTCAATGTTCCACGCTATGTGGGGCGCACCACTACCGACTGCTATTGCTCAAAATTATTTAGCGCAAGCGCTTATACAGTTGCTACTTACTACTGCTGTTTTAGTTATAAATCAAAAGTTTTTTATAAACGGCTTTAAGGGTATTATAAATCGCGCTCCTAATATGGACACGTTAGTAGCGCTTGGTTCTGCCGCGGCTTACGGCTATAGCATTGCAAATGTGTTTAAGATGACCACAGCAAGCGGGGAACAGTTGCATCATCTGCTTCACGGCTTGTATTTTGAATCTGCCGCGATGATATTAACACTTATAACGGTTGGTAAATTGCTTGAAAGTTATGCTAAAGGCAAAACCACCACTGCTATAAAATCGCTTTTAGAATTGGCACCTAAAACTGTAACCATTGTTAAAGATGGCAAAGAAATATCAGTAGATGCAGACCAAGTGCAGAAAGATGATATATTTGTAGTTCTCCCTGGACAAAGCTTTGCAGTAGATGGCATAGTGCTTGAGGGCAGCAGTGCTGTAGATGAATCGGCGCTTACGGGGGAGAGCATACCTGTAGATAAAACTGAAGGTAGCAAAGTGTCAAGCGGCACTATAAACAAAACGAGCAAGCTCGTGTGTCGAGCCGCTGCAGTAGGCGAGGACAGTACTCTTGCTAAAATTGTAAAAATGGTAAGCGATGCTTCATCTGGCAAGGCGCCAATTGCCCGAATTGCCGATAAAGTTTCGGCGGTATTTGTGCCGGTGGTACTTCTCATTGCAGGTATAACACTTATTGTATGGCTGGCACTTGGCGAAACTGTTGGTTTTGCAATAGCTCGGGCAATATCGGTATTGGTAATCAGTTGCCCCTGTGCATTGGGGCTTGCAACACCCGTCGCCATAATGGTGGGTAGCGGTGTGGGCGCACGTCGAGGCATACTTTTTAAAACGGCATCAGCACTTGAAATGTGTGGCAAATGTAATATTGTAGTACTTGATAAAACGGGAACGGTAACAAGCGGCAAGCCTGCTGTTACAGATGTAATACCCGTTGGTGAAATATCAAAACAAGAACTGCTCCAGACCGCATATAGCCTTGAAAACGGCAGTGCGCATCCGTTGGCGATTGCTGTAAATGAATATGCAAAAGAGCAAAGCATCACACCGCTTGAGGTGACAAATTTTAATGAAACCGCAGGCTTTGGAGTAAGCGGTATTGTTGATGGAAAGAATTGCTTTGGTTGTAGTGTGTCTTCTGCGAAAGATAAAAGTATTGAGATTGATAGCGTAACCACCATAACCGATAAGCTTTCAAATGAAGGTAAAACACCTCTTTTATTTGTAAAAGATAATGCTTTGATAGGCATTGTTGCGGTAGCAGATAGGGTAAAATCCGATGCAAAAGCGGCTATAGCCACCCTCAAAAAGATGGGTATTCGCGTTATAATGCTTACAGGCGATAACCAAAAAACCGCAAATGCTGTAGCAAAGGCAGTTGGTATTGACGAAGTAAAAGCGGGTGTAAAACCTGACGGTAAGGCAGCCGTCATAAACGAACTTAAAACAGAGAGTAAGGTTATTATGGTAGGTGACGGTATAAATGATGCCGTTGCACTTACTACAGCCGATATTGGTATGGCAATTGGCAGCGGTATGGATATTGCGGTAGAATCTGCCGACGTTGTGCTTATGAACAGCAATCTTTCAGATGTGGCAGATGCTGTACATTTAAGCCGCAAAACACTTACTAACATTAAACAAAATCTGTTCTGGGCATTTGTTTATAATACAATCGGTATTCCTTTGGCGGCGGGCGCGTTCATATCGTTGCTTGGGTGGGAAATGAACCCAATGTTTGGCGCGGCGGCTATGAGTTTATCAAGCTTTTGTGTTGTAACAAATGCGTTAAGACTTAACTTTTTTAAATCAAAAAATAGACCTCAGAAGGAGAATAAAAAAATGAAAAAGGTTATCAAAATTGAAGGACTTATGTGCCCACACTGTGAGGCACACGCAAAGACGGCGCTAGAGGCTATCGGCGGTGTAACGGTTTTGGATATCAGCCATAAAACAGGTGTTGCAAATGTAGAACTTTCAGCCGATGTGGCTGACGAGGCACTCAAAAACGCCGTTGAATCACA
>CAYLXT010000105.1:0-4470 GCA_964387615.1 uncultured Ruminococcus sp. | reverse complement strand
CCACATTTATCTGGCACACTACCGAAGACCAGGCAGTACCGGTTAAAAACAGCTTGGTATATGCCACCGCACTTGCTGATAACAAGGTACCATTCAGCTTGAGAATATATCCTTACGGTGTGCACGGTCTTTCTACAGTTGACCATCTTACGCTTGATGACGAAAAGCTTGACTCAAAAACGCTTTTGGCAAACAATTGGTTTACAGACCTTAAAAAATGGATGGATAAGACAATTTAATGCGTGCTTTTGAAGAGAGGGCAATAGTATGAAGCCTTTTTTGGGAATTGATTTAACACAAGATAAAAAGAATGAGCAATATAACGGTCAGGAATTTATTGTTGCAAGATCGCCAGAAGGTTTATTACAAGCGATTGAAAAAAAGAGCGAAGAAGCCGTAAATTTGATACTGAAACCAGAATCTCCACTATTAATTAGAGTTGCCAGGTGGATTTGTTTTGTGGCATCCTTTGTTTTGTTTTTGGCAATTCTTGCAGCGTTTCCAAAAGATGTTTATATAAGTTTTACCGACATATACCAAAGCAATCCAAGGTTGTTTTGGTTAGCAATCATATTTTTGATTGTATTTATTGTTTTACAACTTATAATTCACAAAAACGAAAAAGCGGCATTAGAAAGTGATGAACAAAAAAGCGTTGATGCGGATTTAGAAAGTCTTTCAGCAAATGCCTTTGTCGAAATTGGTGTCCCGTTTGATGCAAAAGAAGTTGACATTATTTCTTTTACATACAAAATTAAAAACGGCGAAATAAAACCTTGCGAAAGCGCTTTTGAAATGTCTCCGTATACTAACTATGAATATAAGCTTTTCAAAGATGCTGAAAATTTATATCTTGCAAATGTAGAAGAAAAATATGCTATTCCACTTTATTCACTTAAAACCATTCATACTATTAAAAAAAGTATAGTACTTCCGATTTGGTACAAGGACGAACCCCATAACAAAGGAATATATAAACAATATAAAATTAAAGAAGGCGAACATGGTGATATTACCATTAAACCATATCACATTTTAGAATTTGACCATAACGGTGAAACTTGGGGATTATATTTTCCAAATTACGAATTACCGATATTTGAAAAGACAACGGAATTACAGCACAAATCCCCGACAGAAAATTAAAACTCTGTCGGGGATTTTTTAGTTTATCCTTGTAAGCTCAACAAAATATTTTGCTGTGGTGTCCGGATCGGTTTTTGTATCCTCTTTCAGCCACCATTTTACCGTTTCGGCAAAGCTGCCCACCAAGTGATTAAGCAAAAAGTCTTTTGGTACATTGGTATTAAAGCTGCCGATATGATGCTCAAACATTGCGTACAGGTGCTCTTTAAAATACTGCATAAACAATTCGCCGCTATCAGACAGCAAAATACCCGACAGGTCGGTCTTGTTCTCGCGTATATGCCATAATGTATGTGAAAGCTCGCCCTCTAAATTATGATCCTTGCCAACATACGGGCAGGGGTCCTTTTCAAATATGTGATAAAACATATCCTCGCACATAGCGTTAAGCAACAGGTCCTTTGTTTCAAAGTGCGAATAAAAGGTGCTTCTGCCAACATCGGCTTCGTCAATTATTTCCTGCACGGTAATGCGGTCGTATCTCTTTTTTTCTAACAGATTACGAAATGCCTTAAAAATGGCTTTTCTTGTTTTAAGTTGACGTCTGTCCATAATTTTTCTCCTGAACAATTTAATGCTTTTGTTCGGTATCATACACCAAAAACATTTTGATTGTTGTTATTTTTATAGAGTAGCATATATAATACTGTTGAACAAAGTGTTCGATAGCGTATTTATTATATCGTAACTTTTAAAAATAGTCAATATAAGGAGATTGAAAAAGATGAAAAAAACATATAAGGTAGAGGTTGATTGCGCTAACTGCGCCGCTAAAATGGAAGATGTCATAAAAAAGATTGACGGCATTAGTAGTGCTACCCTTAATTTTATGACACAAAAACTTATAGTAGAGTTTGATGACGGTGTAGAAATTGACTCGGTTATGCAAGCGGCATACAAGGCCTGCAAAAAGGTTGAAAGCGACTGCGTTATTTATCTGTAAGAGGTGTCGCATATGACCAAAAAACAAAAAAAGATGCTGATACGAATTATCGTTTCGGCAGTTTTGATGATAGGCTTAAACTTTATGCCTATTGACGGAATAACTCGTTTTGTTTTATATCTTGTGCCGTATCTTATTGTGGGATATGATATTCTTATTAAAGCCGCAAAAGGTATTGCAAACCGTCAGGTCTTTGACGAAAACTTTTTAATGTCGATTGCCACTATCGGTGCTATGATAATAGGTCTTGTCGACAGCGGCGACTATGTCGAAGCAATTGCCGTTATGCTTTTTTACCAGACGGGTGAGTTGTTTCAAAGCTATGCCGTTGGCAAAAGCCGTAAAAACATATCCGCGCTTATGGATATCCGTCCCGATTATGCAAACATAGAGCTTGACGGCAAGCTCGTGCAAACAGACCCCGACGATATAGAAATAGGCACGGTGATAGTTGTTAATCCCGGTGAAAAGGTGCCGATCGACGGCGTTGTTATAGAGGGTAGTTCAGCACTTGATACTGCCGCTTTAACGGGCGAGAGCCTGCCGCGTGATATAAAAGCAGGGGACGAAATTATAAGCGGTTGCGTTAATATGACGGGTGTTCTTAAAATTCGCACCACTAAAGAATTTGGTGAATCAACCGTTTCGAAGGTGTTGGATTTAGTGGAAAACGCAAGTTCGCGTAAATCCAGATCGGAGAATTTTATTACTAAGTTTGCAAAGATTTACACACCTGCAGTATGCTTTAGCGCATTGGCTTTAGCGGTAATTCCACCGCTTACAATGATTTTGCTTAATAATCCTGCACAGTGGGGAACATGGGTGTACCGCGCGTTGTCATTCTTGGTTGCAAGCTGTCCGTGCGCGTTGGTGGTTAGTATTCCGTTAAGCTTTTTTGCGGGTATTGGCGGCGCCAGCAAAGAGGGTATACTAATAAAAGGCTCCAACTATTTAGAGGCGTTGTCGCAAACCGACTGTGTTGTTTTTGATAAAACGGGAACATTAACCAAAGGTGTATTTGAGGTTGCGGCAATTCACCACAATGTTATACCAAAAGAAAAATTGATTGAATATGCCGCTCTTGCCGAAAGCGCATCCTCGCATCCTATAAGTCGTAGTTTACAGCGCGCTTACGGTAAGGAGTTAGAGCTTCATAGAGTAAGTGACATACAAGAGATCAGTGGTAACGGTGTTACAGCATTGGTTGACGGCGTGAGTGTTGCTGTGGGTAACAATAAGCTGATGAACAAGCTTGGCATCGAGTATGCCGATTGCCATAAAACAGGCACCATTATTCATATAGCGATAGACGGTAAATACGAAGGGCATATTGTTATTTCGGATATTATTAAGCCAACTGCGCAAGAGGCGATTTCTCTGCTTAAAAAGACGGGTATTAAAAATACAGTTATGCTTACAGGCGATCGAACACAGGTGGCAGAGCAGGTCGCGCAGACACTCGGTATAGACACCGTCTACAGCGAGCTGCTGCCCGCTGACAAGGTGGAAAAGGTTGAGCAACTTCTGGGTGAAAAATCTTCAAAATCAAAGCTTGCATTTGTAGGTGACGGTATAAATGACGCGCCGGTTCTTTCTCGCGCAGACATAGGTATTGCGATGGGAGGCATAGGCTCGGATGCCGCGATCGAGGCCGCCGATGTTGTGCTTATGGATGATGACCCCGTAAAGATTACAAAGGCAATCAAAATTTCGCGCAAGTGCATCAAAATAGTTTATCAAAACATTGTGTTTGCAATAGCAGTAAAGGTGCTGGCGCTGATACTTGTTGCCTTTGGTATGGCTAATATGTGGATAGCCGTTTTTGCCGATGTGGGCGTTGCGGTTATTGCTATACTTAACGCTATTCGCGCTATGCTTGTTAAAAAGTTATAAGATAAAAAGATGTCGAAGGATTGCGACATCTTTTTTATTTTTTTGTCCTTTTTTATACACTTATTACGACACGGTTTTTACCTTTTAAGGTATATAATGTTTTGTGAGGTGGGCAAGGTGGTAGTTTACGCAGATATACTTATGCTTGTAAATTTTATAGTGGATTATTTTTTGCTGTCGCTGACCTCGCACTTTTTACATAAAAATCCAAAACTATGGCGAAGGCTTCTGGGCGCTGCGGCGGGCGGAGTATTTTCGCTTTACATATTTTTACCGCAGACAAATTTTTTCTTTCAAAGCACGGTACAACTTTTAATGTGCGCAACACTTTGCTTTATAAGTTTTGGGTTTGGTGATATAAAAACGTTTTTGCGAAGCGCGGCAGTTTTGTTTTGCGTAAACTTTGCTTATAGCGGAGCAATGATTGCGGTGTGGCTTATCTTTAAACCGTACGGTATGGTCATAAACAATTCGGTTGTGTATTTTAA
>CAYLXT010000104.1:0-4557 GCA_964387615.1 uncultured Ruminococcus sp. | reverse complement strand
GTGATAACACGACTCTTTTTCACTTTTAAGGGGTTTGAGGAGAGAATCGCAACTTGCGTTGCGAATGTACCAATAAGGGTGCGGCTCCCTGTTTCTTGGTACAAGCATATACTACATTATATTTTTTACATTTTTATGAACACATTTTAAATATTTTTTTAGAATATGTTTAAATTTTTCTGACAATACTAAAAACGATGATGAAAGGAGATAAATTAAAATGAAATATTATAAAACCTCAAAATTTACGAAAGCGATAACCTCTACAGGTTTTGTTACAATAGTTGCTTGTGCTTTAATTGCGGTAGGCGCTATTGCCTGGTTTGCACTTTCACGAAATAATTCTGTTACTGAAACACCGTCGGATAATAATTCTTCGATACAAGAATATTCCGAACCCGATAATTCATATAATAGTGAGGTAACCGTTCCCGACGTCAGTGAAGAGCCCTCCACCGACGTTAACGACTCGGTAAGTGATGTACCATATAGTGAAGAAGAAACAAAAACCCAACCCGAGCCGGAAAAGCCCACATTTATTTTACCAATAACGGGCAATATTTCAAAAGGATATAGTGATACAGCACTTCAATACTCTACCACATACGGAGATATGAGACTACACACCGGTGTTGATATTTTGTGTGAAATCGGTTCAGATATCAAATCGGCTGGTAGCGGCACCGTTAAATCTGTTGTTGATGATGCAAACTTTGGCAGAGTTATTACCGTAGAACATCTTGGCGACATAACAGTTAAGTATTGCGGTATGGGTAGTATAAATGTAAAAGAAGGCGACAGGGTTGCCGCAGGAGATATAATTGGCACTTCGGGTGATATACCCTGCGAATGCGCAGATAACCCTCACATTCATATTGAAGTATTACTTGACGGAAATACCACCTCTCCGCTTGCAGCGCTTGGACTTGAATAACCTGCCCTCGAAAATTTCGTTTAGGGGCGCAAAAAAATGAGCATAAGGCTAAATGTCTTATGCTCATTTTATTATTTAAGATACGCTTCTAATCTATAAATCGGCAAGCCCTGTTCTACAAATTTTTGCTCATATTCGGTCATAATGTTGCCTTCAAAGTCGCTGTTATGCAAATCAAGAGTTACGTTTTTAAGTGCAAAACCGTTTTGAGATAACTCACCTATTGAAAATTCAAAAAGCTTCATATTATCGGTCTTTTGATGAATTTCGGCTGTAGGCTTCATAATACGCTTATATATCTCAAGAAAACCGTTGTGAGTTAATCTGTGACAAGCGTACTTATTTTTAGGAAAAGGACATGAAAAATTAAGAAAAATTTGCTCAATGGTTTGTGGCTTTATGTGTCTTTCAAGATATTCGGCGGTACATTTTATAAAACGTACATTTTTTAAATTCATTTTTTGCGCAAGCTCACAAGCCGAAACGATAACATTTGCCTCGCGTTCTACCGCGATTAAATTAATTTCGGGGTGCGCGGCGGCATACTCACAGGCAAAACGACCTTTACCGCAACCAACCTCTAAGTAAAGCGGCCGGAAACCACCAAACCAACTGTCAAAATCAATATAATCCTTATCATTGATAGCAGTTTTGAAATTTCGATCTTCGCTTTGACTTATATAAAGATACTCACTTACAGCATCCAATCGCTCTTTTAAATTTTTCTTTTTTCTCATTCTCATAATTGTTCACCACACAAAAACGTAGGGGCCGATGCCCACATCGCCCCGCCATTTTATTATTTATTCAATGCTTCTAATTTAGCAATCGCCTTATCAAGATAATCTTCGCTGAAATGTTCTATGCAGCCATTATCTACCATTTGGGTCAGCGAAATATCAATAGGCAATTTGCCGAGTAAATCAATATTAAGCTCTTTTGCTATATCGTCGCTACCGCCGCCAAATACGCTGAACTCTTTACCGCAATCAGGACATTTTACATAGCTCATATTCTCTACAAGACCAAGAATATTAATATTCATCATTTTTGCCATATTGTAGGCTTTTTTAACAATAAGTGAAACAAGATCCTGAGGTGAAGTTACCATAACTATGCCGTCGAGCGCAATTGTCTGGAACACGGTAAGCGGAACATCACCAGTACCGGGAGGGCAATCTATAAACAAATAGTCCAAATCTCCCCAGACAACATCCTGCCAGAACTGCTTTACAGTGCCTGCTATAACGGGACCGCGCCAGACAACAGGAGCGTCATTTTCTTTAAGCAGCATATTAACCGACATAATCTTAATGCCACCCTTGGTTTCTGCCGGCAAAATACCAAGCTCATTTTGCATAGCATTACCCATAATACCAAAAGATTTTGGTATTGAAGGACCTGTAATGTCGGCATCAAGTATACCAACCTTATAACCTTTTTGGCTCATAAGTGTTGCAAGCAATGAGGTAACCATTGATTTACCAACACCGCCCTTGCCGCTGACTACCGCAACAACGTGCTTAATGTTATTAAATTCACCCGTAGGCTCAATAAAACTTTCTTTTTTTCTTGAATCGCAATTGCTGCTGCAAGAAGCGCAATTGCCGCTACAATTTCCTGACATTTTCATCACCGATGGTTATTATATCCCATTTACTTTTTAAAATCAATACCAATTTATTTTAAAAATATGTACTGATTTGTTTTGTTGCTTCAGGCGGAGAATAAACAAATTGGCTTATGTGATCGTTGTTATAAAAATATTTATATGTGATATCAGCGGACGTATCAAAACTATCAATAATTATAAGCTTGATCTTCATCTTCTCGGGTATAATGCTTTTTATATATACGCTTGCCGTCTGTCCAACCGCAACATTCTCTTTGGGTTCTGCCAAACCCGCAAGATTGGGTGTAAGCTCTACAAAAATACCGTAACTTTCTATACTGCGCACTACGCCCGATACCGTTTGCCCCTGACAGAATATTGCAGCATTTTCTTCCCAAGTACCAAGTAATTCCTTATGCGATAATGTAATTTTATTATCTTGGTCAATGCTTTTGATTACCGCTTTTATTTTATCGCCCACAAAAAATCTGTCTTTTGGATGTGTAATCCGTGACACACTTATTGCATCAATCGGCAATAGTGCTATATTTCCACAACCAATATCGCAAAATGCGCCAAAGGACTCAAGATGTGTTATTCGCGCGTCAATAATATCGCCGGCGCACATACTACCTAAAATATAATTTAAGCATTTTTGTTGAGCCATTCTACGCGATAAAACAGCATATTTTCTACCCATATAATCGGTTGCAAAATCAATTACAACAAAGCAAACAGACCTACCCACACGCGAAATAAGGGCTATATCGCGCGTTTTTCCCTCTCGTATACCAATCGCGCCCTCGTCACGCGGAATAACACCCCTCATTATGCCAAGGTCAACAATAAGATTATGTCCAGCGTCACACATAGTTACGTTAGCTTCAAGTATTATTTCAAGTGATTGTGCTAAAAAAAGAGCCGCTTCGTTTACCATATATTTTTGGTTTTCATCAGTGTTAATCAAGGTGCCTTCTGGGTAGTAATCTTTCATTTTAATCTCGCCTTTCCTGTTTTTCATACAAGAAAATATATGCGGCAACGATTATAAAAATGATACAAGAATAAAAAAGTTCGCAAGCGAAACACTTGCAAACCTTTTAAAGTTATTTAACTGTGATTATGCCGTTATTTAATGTCAGTTCAATCAATTGGGCATCTTTATCGCAAAAATTGGTAGTTTCATCAAACTGTATCGTATAATCGCCATTTTGTGCATTTTCTTTAATTTTAAAATTTAATGTAGCAATTATACCGTTTTTATGGTTGTTTTCGATCTCTGTTTGATTAACAACAAGATTTACTGTCCCGTCAGCGCTGTTTGTTTCACATTCGTCAAACACATCTCCGTTAGCGCAAGATACGAATTCCAGCGTGTCAGCATCATAACTTACAATTATCTGCCCGCCCCATATTCCATGGTTTTTAATAATAGAAATAGGTAATTTTACGTTATCGCCCGCAAGAGCGGTTTTGCTTTCAAAAGAAATTACCGTATCGCCAACATAATTTTTTATGTATTTAATACCGTAAATCGTTCCCACTGTAACTAAAGCTACAGCCAAAACAGCGGCAATAATTATTAAAACCAGTTTTTTTGTTTTCTTATTCATATTTAAAAGCCCTCATACCCGCCGTTATTAATTTTTTCCGAAAGCGCATCCACAACGCCCTGCTTATCCTCTTTATATGTAACACCGTACCAACGGTCCTCGGCGACTAAAACCGAAACATCCTTTTGACCGCGTTTGATAACATTGGATACTACGGTAGGCAGATAATACTCAACCTTTGGCACATTGATTTTTTCACTAAAAAATTCTTTAAGGTCATTTTCAATATAGCCGAACACTTCAGGTGTAAATCCCCACATATTCATTGATACGATACAATCAGGCGGAAGCTCTACCCAGTTTTTATCATCCTCGGTATATTTGCAATCAAGAATTTTTGTGCGTTCGGTAACAGATTTTAAAATACCGTTTTCTACATCGCAAATACCGCGTGAAAC
>CAYLXT010000103.1:2352-4580 GCA_964387615.1 uncultured Ruminococcus sp. | reverse complement strand
GCAATTCAGGTTGGTCTTTATGACCCTTGCACCATTATTGATTTTGAGGTTCCCAAAAAATACGGATTACAGCAAACCATCGGCGATACATTGGGTATCGGCGGTATAATGCGTGCGCTTCGCACTATACCCGTTATGCAGGATTTTGCCGATGATATGGCTGAGGTTTGCCCTGATGCTTACTTCTTAAACTACACCAACCCTATGGCAATGCTAACAGGCTATATGCTCCGCTATACCCCAATAAAAACAGTTGGCCTTTGCCACAGCGTTCAACACTGCACCAAATCATTGTTTGAATCGCTTGATATGATGGAGTATATGGACGGTCACAAAGAACTCATAGCAGGTATAAACCATATGGCGTGGCTGCTTGAAATTAAAGACAAAGACGGTCGTGACCTCTACCCGCTTGTCAAAACAAAAATTGACGAGTATCTTGCAAGACCTACCGCCAACAATAAAGTTCGTATTGAATATATCAAAAACTTCGGTTACTACTGTACCGAATCAAGCGAACATAATGCCGAGTATAATCCGTTTTATATTAAGTCAAAGTACCCCGAACTTATCGAAAAATACAACATCCCGATTGATGAATATCCCCGTCGCTGTATAAATCAAATAAAACGTTGGAAAGAAGATTACAAAAATATTCTTGAAACAGGAATCAAAGAACACACACGCAGTTTTGAATATGCGTCACACATTATGGAGGCTATCGTTACAAACACGCCTTACGAAATCGGCGGCAATGTGCTAAACACAGGCCACCTTATCACAAATCTACCTGAAAATGCTTGTGTAGAGGTGCCCTGCCTTGTAAACGGCAGCGGTATACATCCGTGTCACGTAGGCTCGCTGCCTGTTCAATGCGCCGCTATGAATATGACCAACATCAACGTTCAACTGCTTACCATCGAGGCGGCAGTTACCCGCAAAAAAGAACATATCTATCAGGCGGCAATGCTTGACCCACATACCGCTTCGGAACTCGATATCGACACAATTAAAACCATGGTTGACGACCTTATCGTCACCCACGGCGACTGGTTGCCGAAATATTACTGATTTAAAACCGCAGGTTATAAAAAACTTGCGGTTTTTAACTTTTATTCCTTGATTATTTATATTTAATATGCTATATTTTAAAAGGAATTCACTTCCAATATTTCAGAGTGGAGGTTATACAATATGACCGATTTTGAATTAAACGTAAAAGAAGAAGGCTTTTACAAAGGTGATCCCTGTGATGATTTTAAAATTCATCTTGAAAGCTATCACCCGGGTGTACCGGGCTACTCGGTATCATACAAGTATTACATCGTGTTCAAAGGCGAGCGTATCAGCCCACGCGGATGCAATATTCGTGCCGACTATCCCGAGGTTTTCTTTAAGGCTGATGAAATTATCATTCCGGATGCTACTCGTCAGATGGGCGGCTGGATGACCGTTGACCTTCATTGTGCTCTTGACCCTGACTACACAGCAAAACTAAAAATCAACCTTCGTAAATACGAAATGACCCTCGAAGATAACTTTGAAACATATAACACTGATTTGTGGGAACCCCGCTGTGATGGTGCCAAAGTTCCTATGGCATATACTAAGGTTAAGGACAACTATGTTCGCGACGGAAAGTTGTGTCTTGACTTTGAAAAAAACGAAACCCCTGTTATCCGTAACGGCGTAGAGTGCTATTATTCTGACGCAGGGCTTAGAACCAAAGGCAAGTTTTCGCAAAAGTATGGTTGCTTTGCTTCAAGCATAAAAGTACCCGCCTGCCCTACAGGTATTTTTACAGCCTTCTGGCTACTTCCCGAAGGCAAATATCAGGAGGATTACTTCTTTAAACGAACCGACACAGGTGATGATTTCCACGGCTGCAGTGAAATAGATATTATGGAAATTTTTCATCACCCTGCTACACGCGGTTCTGCCCACACTGAACATTATTGGGAACCCAACTGGGATCGCGAAGTAAGCGGTAAAACAAAAAGCTCACTCGGCTACGATTACACAATTCCGGGCTATAAAGACGGTCAATTTATCGAGTACGCTCTTGTTTGGAATGAATATGCAATTTACTACTACGTAAACGGCGTTCTTGCAAAGGTTAATGATAAGATTGCTCCCGTTGACGATGTTAAGGAAGCATACATCCTTTACACCTGTTACATAGGACCCGAAGGCGGTGGCGCTTTCTGGGGCGAGGTTAAAGACGAAGA
>CAYLXT010000103.1:0-2252 GCA_964387615.1 uncultured Ruminococcus sp. | reverse complement strand
AAGCGACAAAAGGGTACGGGTCAGTCAGACCGCCGCAGGTGGTGGAGGGATATGTTCACCACCAAACTTTTCTAAAAATTTTAGGAGGCAAACCCTATGACCGATTTTGAACTAAACGTAAAAGAAGAAGGCTTTTATAAAGGCAAACCTTGTGATGATTTTAAAATTCATCTTGACAAATATCATCCCGGCGTACCTGGATATACCCTAAAATACAATTACCGCATCATCTTTAAGGGTGAGCAGATAAGCCCTCGCGGATGCGGAATACAAGCCGACAATCCTGAGGTGTATTTTAAAACGGATGAAATTCTAATTCCCGACCGTGTGCGTAAGCTTGGCGGCTGGCTTACTGTTTCGCTTTTCTGCGCCGAGGACCCTGACTATACCGCAACTCTTAAAATCAAGATGCGTAAGTACGAATTAACCCTCGAAGATAACTTTGAAACATATAACACTGATTTGTGGAACGCACGTAGTGCAGGTGCCAAGGTTGATATGGCTTTCACAGAACCACTCGACAACTACGTTCGTGACAATCATTTGTGCCTTGATTTTAAAAAGCACGAAACACCAACCATCCGTAACGGTAAAGAGTGTTACTACTCTGACGCAGGCGTTGATACAAAGGGTAAATTTTCACAAAAATACGGTTGCTTCTCAACCCGTATGAAATTGCCTGAAGCTCCAAAAGGCATCTTCTCGGCATTTTGGCTCGTTCCCGAAGGTGTATACCAAGAAGATTATTTCTTTAAGCGCACCGACACAGGTGACGAGTTCCATGGCTGTAGTGAAATAGATATTATGGAAGTTTTCCACGATGCCGACACATTGGGTTCAGCCCACACCGAGCATTATTGGGAACCAAATTGGGACCGCGCAACACAGGGCATTACAAAAAGTTCTCTTGACGATTTCTACACCATCCCCGGTTTTAAATACGAAGATTATCAGGAATTTGCTTGTGTCTGGAACGAATACGGCATTTACTACTATGTAAACGGTGAACTTGCAAGAGCAAATCAAAATATCGCCCCTGTTGAAGACGTGCATCCTGCATTTATACTTTACACCTGTTACATAGGTCCAAAAGGCAGCGGCGCACGCTTTGGTGAGGTCGAAGATGAACTACTCCCCAAAACACTTATGATAGACTGGCTTAAAGTTTATAAATAAAGACTCGTTATGTCATTGCAAGCCGACTTGTCGGCGTGGCAATCTGTCCTTTATGTTAGGAGATTATATTATGACCGATTTTGAAAAAAATGTAAAAATTGAAAGCTTTTGCGGTGACACACCCTGCGATGATATGCAATTTCACTTAAAGCAATATCATCCTGGTATTCCCGGTTACGCTTTAAAGTATAATTACTGCGTTACCTTCAGGGGCGAGAAGTTGGCGTTCGAGGATTACGACGTTGATTTCAATCTTCCTATGGTGTGGATTATCGACGAACTTATCGTTATCCCCGACGAAATTCGTCAGCGTGGCGAGACGCTCACCATCACCGTAACTCACAAAGAGCATAAAGAGTATCGCTCTACCATACACATCAAAATGCGTAAGTATGAACTTACTCTCGAAGACAATTTTGAAACCTATAATACAGATTTATGGGAAGGTATGGATTACGGCGCTAAAACACCATTGTCAATTACACCACGTATGGACAACTATGTTCGTGATGGTAAGCTGCGTCTTGAATTCAAAAAACTTGACAAGCCGATTATAAAAGACGGCAAAGAGTATTGGTACACCGATGCGGGAGTAAGAACCAAGGGTAAATTCTCTCAAACCTATGGTTGCTTTACTGCAAAATGCAAACACCCAAGCTATCGCAAAGGTCTTTTTACAGCGTTCTGGCTTATGCCCGAAGGTAAGTATTGTGACGAATACTTCTTTAAACGCACCGACACAGGCGACGATTTCCACGGTTGTAGTGAAATTGACATTATGGAAATCTTCTGCCATCCCGACACACTGGGTTCTGCCCATACCGAGCATTATTGGGAACCTGGTTGGGACTGGACAACACAAGGCATTACCAAGAGTTCTCTCGGGTCACACTATATAATCCCCGGCTTTAAATACGGTGAATATCAGGAATACTCCTGTGTTTGGAATGAATACGGCATTTACTACTATGTAAACGGCGAACTCGCAAAGGCAAACACCAACATCGCACCCGTTGACGATGTCAAAGCGGCATATATCAAGTTTACCTGCTACATTGGTCCCGAAGGTTGCGAAA
>CAYLXT010000102.1:0-4594 GCA_964387615.1 uncultured Ruminococcus sp. | reverse complement strand
TCGGGGTTTGGCTGATGCAGCATACCCTTGTAGCCCTCGCCCGTAGTACGCGGCTTATTGGTATAAACGCGGGGAATTATCAATATCTTATCGCTTACCTCGTCTGATACTTTTTTTAGTCTGCCCATATAGTCAAGCACAGCCTCTTCGTTGTCGGCAGAGCAGGGGCCGATTATCAGCAAAAATTTATCAGACTCGCCTGTAAATACAGCCTTTATATCAGCATCACGCTGAGCCTTGACAGCCGCTAATTTTTCGGTTATGGGATATTGCTCCTTTATCTCTTTCGGAATTGGTAATTTGCGTTTAAAATCCATACTCATATCAGTTTTTCACCTTCGTTAAATGTCTTTCTGCGGGCGCTTGAGAGCCTCATCATATCTCGCATAGCGTCGCGGTCATTATTTTTAATTGTATCGTAAAGTCTGTTAAATGCATCGCGGTAGCCGTCCATCTCCTGTAACAACGCCTCACGGTTAGCCAAAAACAGCTCACTCCACATTTCATCATTAATATTTGCAATTCTTGTAAGGTCGCGGAACGAGTCACCCGTATAGCGCACAAGATTTGGGTCACCGTTTGCGCACATAAGCGATATCGCAATACCGTGTGTAAGCTGTGACAAAAAGGCTATCATTTCGTCGTGCTGACGAACGGTAAGGCTTGAAATGTCGTTAAACCCAAGCACTCGGCCCAAATCACAACAAAGTCTTATGCCATCGGGTGTGTTTCGGTTGGTGGGTACTACAATGTAGTTAGCCTTTTTAAATATACTGTCATCCGCACTACGCACACCGCAGGTTTCTTTACCTGCCATAGGGTGAGCCGAAATAAATTCAACGCCTGCGGGCAGCATATCCTGCACCTTTTCTACTATGCAACCCTTAACACCCGTAACGTCGGTTATAACGGTGCCCGATTTTATAAGGTTGCCGTAAGACTCTATCCACTCAATAAACGTATGCGGATAAAGCGCAAATATTATAAGCTGCGAGTTGGCTATAAGCTCAGGGTCAACCTCGGTTGTACCGCCCGATATAAAGCCCTCACTCACGGCATAATCAATATCGTCCTGATTTAAGGTTATTACCTTTACGTCGAAGCCTTTTTTGGTGAGCGCTTTTGCATAACTGCCGCCCAAAAGACCCAGACCTACGATAAGTACATTTTTTACATCATTTAAATTCATTTTCTACCACTATTCCAAGAGATTTTATTTTTTCAAAATAATCGGGATAACTTTTTGCTACCGATTCAGCCTCACTTATGCTGCCGCCCGTAATGGTGCAAAGCAGACTCATCGCCATTACAATACGATGGTCATTGTGCCCGCAAAGCGTATCACTCGGCAATTCTATTTCACCACCGTGAACCGTAACGTCATTTTCGGCAACATCAACTGTTATGCCAAATTTTTGAAGTTCCTGCGCCATTGCAAAAGCGCGGTCACTTTCCTTTATTTTAAGGCGTTTGGTGCCTGTAAAATGCGCGCCGCCGTAAACTGCAGATAGCGCAAACATAACAGGAGCAAGGTCGGGACACTGTGACAAATCAAACTGATTTTCGCCGTTTTTAAGTCCCTCATACATTTGTTTATAAATCTTGTCTCCCTGCAAAGAGTTTTTATCAAGACCCGTAACCGTAACGTCACCGCTCAAAAGGTTAAACCCATCTAAAAATGCCGCGTTAGAATAATCACCCTCAACAGTCATATTTTTAGAAATATATTTTTGACTGCCTTTGATTTTATATGTGCGGTCGCTTTTTTCTATCTGAATGCCAAAGTCACTTAAAGCCTTCAGAGTTAAATCAACATAAGGCTCGCTTTCATATTCGCCTGTGATTTCAAGCGTGCTGTCACCCGATAGTAGCGGCAAAACAAACAAAAGACCCGATATAAACTGGCTTGAAATATTGCCCGCTACCTTGTAGTCGCCGCTTTTAAGTCTGCCGCAAACGGTAAGACTGCTTTCGCCCTTTTCAAAAACTATACCGTTTTGTTTTGCTATTTCCTCATAAATTGTAAGATTGCGGGCAAAAAGTCTTTCGCTACCCGTAAGGGTAATTTTATTGCCCGACATCATACACAGCGGTATCATAAACCTGAGCGTACTACCGCTCTCGCGGCAATCAAGCGTTGCTTCTTTTGAAGCAAACGGATCAAGGCTGCCAAGGCTTACCGTATTGTCGCTTTTTTTTATTTTTGTACCCAAAGCAGACAGGCAATCAAGAGTCGCCGATATATCGTTTGAATATTCTATGTTTTGGATTTCACTGCCGCCAGAGAGTGCGCCGCAAATAAGCGCGCGATGAGCCATAGATTTTGACGGCGGCGCGGCAATAACACCCTTTGCTTTTGATTTTTTAATAGTTACCGTCATAATTATTTACCGTTTTCAATAAGTGTATCAATCGCTCTTAAATACCCCTCAAAGCCAAGACCGGTTATAGTCTTAATACAAGCCTGTCTTATAAAACTAACTTGACGAAAATCCTCGCGGTTTTCCACCGCAGAAATGTGCACCTCAACCGTAGGTATACCGACCGATTTTACGGCATCCAAAATTGCTACGCTTGTATGGGTGTATGCCGCAGGATTTATCACAATACCGTCAAACTTTTGGTATGCGGCTTGAATTTCATCCACAAGCGCGCCCTCGTGATTTGACTGAAAAAGCTTTACCTCTATGCCCTTTTCAGCCGCATAATCAATAATAAAATCACACAAATCGGCGTATGTGTTTTTACCGTATATATCAGGCTCACGAATGCCAAGCATATTAAGATTAGGGCCGTTGATTACAAGTATCTTCATTTTAAAAAATCTTCCTTTATACTGTCTATAACAGTTTTAATTTCGCTGTCATTTATTATTCTTTTATCCGCTGTATTACAGTAAATATCATAACGCTCGTTATATCGCTTTATAAGATCGTCACGGTTGCTTGACAGCGGTCGGTCATCGGTTGTAATAAGCATTTGGAGCGGTCGGTCAACAAAATATATTGTACCGTTACCGCACAACGCGGTAACATTTTGCTCGCGTAAAATCGCCCCGCCGCCCGTGGCTATTACACAGTTTTGTTTTGCCGAGACCTCGGCAATAACTCCCGACTCTATATCACGGAAACCGCCTTCGCCCGATTCTTTAAAGATTTGAGGAATGGGCTTGCCCGTCGCTTTTTCAATTTGCGCATCTGTATCAACAAATTCCATACCAAGTTCTTTTGCTAACCGTTTGCCTATGGTACTCTTACCGCTCGACGGCATTCCCGTAAGCACGATATTACGCTTGGTAGAAACTATCTTTTTATATACATCATATATTTTTTCTTCACTGACGGCAGTATCTATAAACAGCTCTGCCGCAAACGCCGCCTGAGCTACCAGCATATAAAGTCCGCCTGTGGCTTTAATACCCTTTTGTTTTGCCTTTACCACAAGGTTAGAACAAAGCGGATTATAAATTGCGTCAACCACAGCCTCGCACTTTTCAAAGCGGTCAATATCAATCGGTTCGCCAATGATGTTAGGATACATACCACAGGGTGTGGTGTTGATTATAACCTGCGCCTCGGCAAAATGCGCATACATATCTTCGTACGTAATGCAGTCCTCTCTTGCGGTGCGCGACACACGAACCACCTTGTCTGCTCCAAGACTTTTTGCCACAGCAACCGCCGTTTTCGAGGTGCCGCCGCTGCCTAAAACCAATACCGTTTTACCGCTAATCTCTATACCGTTCAGTTTTATCAAAGCGGTCATACCGGCAAAGTCAGTGTTATAGCCGTAAAGCCTGCCATCACGATTTACTATTGTATTAACAGCGCCTATAGCTTTTGCGGTATCACTGATTTTATCAAGATAAGGTATTACATCCTGCTTATATGGTATGGTTACGTTTATTGCCTTGAAATTCTTTTTGGTCATAAACTCGTCAAGTTCGCCTTTTGGAATTTCTTGTATCTTGTAATCATAATCAAAAAGCAAGGCGTGAATTTCTTTTGAAAAACTGTGTGTCAGTTTTTCACCAATACAGCCGTATTCCATTATTTTGCCAACCAATCTGTGCCAAATTTTGATGTCAACATATCCGCAATCACTAATGCGGTAACACTTTCAACCACAACTGCCGCGCGATGCACAATGCATGGGTCGTGCCTGCCGCGAGCCGCAAGAGTTGTGTCACTCATAGTGTTAATATCAACCGTCTTTTGCTCTTTGTTTATTGTAGGTGTGGGTTTAATAACGGTGTTAAACAAAATCGGCATACCGTTTGTAATGCCGCCAATTACGCCGCCATTATTATTTGTATAGCATTTTATGCTGTCGCCGTCTACATACATCTGGTCGTTAGCCGCGCTGCCTGTTCGGTTTGCAAAATCAAAGCCCAGACCAAATTCTATGCCCTTTACCGCAGGGATAGAGAACATAGCGTGAGAGAGCATACCTTCAGTCGTGTCAAACCACGGTTCGCCTACACCTGCAGGCAGACCGATAACGGCTGTTTGCAACACGCCGCCAACGCTGTCGCCGTCACACTTTGCGGCAAGTATTTTTTCACGCATTTTTTCGCCCTGTTCATTATCTAAAA
>CAYLXT010000101.1:0-4684 GCA_964387615.1 uncultured Ruminococcus sp. | reverse complement strand
TTCTGATAAGCGCCGCTTGTTACGTTGTCAAACCACTCTTTGTTGTCAAGATACCACTTAAGTGTTTTCTTTATACCAACTTCAAAACAAGTTTCAGGATACCAACCAAGCTCGTCCTTGATTTTCTGAGGATCAATGCCGTAACGACGGTCATGACCCTTACGGTCGGTAACGTGCTTAATCATATGTTCGCCAACGGTTTCATCAACGTTTTCTTTAATGTATTCGATAATTGATTTAACTATAAAGATGTTGGGTTTTTCATTATGACCGCCAACGTTATAAACCTCACCAAGTCTACCGCCGCGGATAACCATATCAATAGCTTTGCAGTGGTCCTCAACATAAAGCCAGTCACGAATCTGCATACCGTCACCGTAAACAGGAAGATCTTTGTGCTGTAAAGTGTTGTTCATAATAAGAGGAATAAGCTTTTCGGGGAACTGGAATGGACCGTAGTTATTTGAGCAACGTGTTATGTTTATGGGGAATTTATAAGTATCGCCGAATGCCTTTACAAAGAAATCGGCTGATGCCTTTGATGATGAATAAGGTGAGTGTGGGTCAAGGGGCGTTGTTTCCATAAAGTAACCTGTCTCACCCAAAGAGCCATAAACTTCATCAGTAGAAACCTGAAGATATTTTACACCTTCTTTGTATTGGTCATCGCCAACAGTCCAAGCAACCTTAGCGCACTGAAGCATATTAACAGTGCCCTCAACATTTGTCTTAACAAATATTTCGGGGTTTGTGATACTGCGGTCAACGTGGCTTTCTGCTGCAAAGTTCACAACATAATCAACATCATTTTCAGCAAATATCTTAGAAATTGCCTCTCTGTCACAAATGTCAGCCTGAACAAAGCTGTAGCGAGGATCGCTTTCAACACTCTTGAGGTTTTCAAGATTGCCCGCATATGTAAGCTTGTCCACATTAATGATTTTTACATCGTCATACTTGTTAAGCATATAGATAACAAAGTTTGAACCGATAAAGCCTGCGCCGCCTGTTACTAAATAGGTTTTCATAATAATTAGTCCTCCACCTTTGATATATATGTTTTTAGAGCTTCCTGCCAATCGCGCATTTCATTGCCGACTGTGCACTGGAGCGCCAAGTTACAAAGTGATGAATATTCTGGTCGTTTGGTTGGTACATTAAACTTTGCGTTGTATTCTTCAGTAGTGCAGGGTGTTACTGTGTCACCCAAACCTGAATACTCGGCTATTTTAACCGCAAAATCATACCATGAGCATTCGCCCTCGCCTGTGCAGTGATAAATACCGTACTCTTCTGTCACCGCAAGTTTAAGTAAGTGATGAGCCAAATCATTGGCATTTGTTGGATTGCCACGCTGATCGCAAACAACTCCTATGCCTCCGTTGGCTTTTATCACACGGCGAACGGTCTTAACAAAGTTTTTACCGATATAACCGTAAAGCCACGATGTGCGAACAACAAATGATTTTTTACAAAAGCTTAAAGCATATTTTTCGCCCAGAGCCTTTGACGCACCGTAAACACTTTGCGGGTCTACCTTATCCCACTCGCAGTATGGCTTTTTGCCGTTTCCTGCAAAAACATAGTCGGTAGATACATGAATAAGCTTAGCACCTGTGTTTTCTGCACATACAGCCAAATTCTTAACGCCTAAAGCGTTCACCTTAAACGCGGTCTCATAATCACTTTCACAACCGTCAACATTAGTCATAGCCGCACAATTGATTATTACATCGGGACGGTTAGCGTTAACATAATCACTTACAGCCGTCATATCGGAAATGTCAAGCGTATCAATATCTACGGGTAAAATTTCGGAATCAAGCACCGCCGCGGGCGCGGGTCCTATCTCACTTTTACCACTTGCAAGAATCGACTGCAGTTCATTTCCCAATTGACCGTGACAGCCGGTAATCATTATCTTCATTTATATTTTCCCCTCCACTTAAATAAAAATTTAAAGCAAGAAATTATATGAATAAATAAATATTTTAAGCTTTTAGAGCTTTCCCTCTCCCAAGCGTGCGTAACTGTAAACTGCGGTAAAATCATTACCTTTCCCTTTGCCTTTGCTTTAAGCGCTAAATCGGCGTCCTCAAGATACATAAAATAGCGTTCATCAAAACCGAGAAGCTTTTTAAATGTATCTGTTCTTATACAAAAGAAGCAACCGGTGCAAAATTTTATTTCGGTAGGCTCGGTTAATGCCTTATCTGCCCATACATACTCACTGCGGATTTTGTCAGACAGCCTGCCAAAAAACAGCCTTTTAAACGTTGGACGCTCTTTAGGCAGCATTTGCTCGGTACCGTCGGTGTTGAGTATTTTAGGCATTGCCATAACGACATCGGGATTAGCCTCAAAATAATCGACCATATTTGATATAACATCATCATTTAAAGTTATATCGGGATTTATCACAAAATGATACTTACCAAGTTCTTGCTCTAACACAACATTATGCGCTGCGCCAAAGCCTAAGTTTTTGTTTTGTCTAATAACGGTAGCCTGTCCTGATTTTTCGATAAAGTCAGCCGTACCATCGGTAGAGGCATTATCAATAACGTAAAGCTTTAAGGGATATTTTTTTGTATTTTTAACAACGCTTCTCACCGTATCGGGTGCTCGGCCTATATCGTTATAGGTAACAATAGAAGCTGAAACCTGAATATCAGAGTTCATAAAATACCCCCTTACACATAATCCAACATTTCAATAATACCATTTTATTATTAAATTATCAACATATTTTTATTTTAAGAAACCGTTTACGATTTCTGCTTCAGCCTGAGCCTCGGTAAGACCTAAAGTCATAAGCTTTATAAGCTGCTCGCCCGCTATCTTACCGATTGCCGCTTCGTGTATCAGCGATGCATCAACGTGATTTGCATTAATTTCAGGTATAGCGCTGACCCTTGCTTCGCCCATTATGATTGCATCACATTCGGTATGACCGTGACATTTGTTGTTGCCGTTTATATTTGAACGGTAAACCTGAACCGAATTGTCAGTAGCTACCGAACGCGACACAACATTAGCACTACTGTTTTCACCGTTCATATCAACCGAAAAATCGGTTTCGGCGCGTTGTGTGCCGTGAGTCATAAGCTTTTCGTGAATAATAAGCGTAGCATCATCCGCAAGTATTGCGCGGGTTACACGGCTCGTGTTATCAATGCCTTTTATCTGGCTGGTTTCCATCTCCATATAACCACCCTCGGCCACATTTACAACGGTAGTGGGGTTCATATTTCTGCCGCCTGTGCCGTCACCCTCGCCATAATGACGCTCTATATACTTAACTTTTGCGTTTTTGCCTACAAAAAATGTGTGTATACCGTCGTGACGCGATTCCTCATCTCCGCAGTTGTGTATACCGCAGCCTGCCATAATGGTAACATCGCTGTCATCACCTATTATAAAGTCATTATAAACCAAATCATTTATGCCCGTGTCACTTATAATAACCGGTATATGCACAGTCTCACCCTTAGTACCGGGACGAATAATAATATCAATACCGTCTTTATCGGTCTTGCTGCGGATGTCAACGTTAGGGGTTGTATGGCGCTTAGCCAACGATCCATTCGCTCGTATGTTAAAGGCACCCGATGGAATGCCATCCATATCAGCAATTATCTTTAACAGTTCTTTTTCTGTGTTGTTCATCATTGCGCCCCCTTCATATTGTTGGTAAGCACGGGGCAAACAGCACTGGTCTTGCCAAGCAACTCAGGCAATATATCATCACGTTTGCCATAAGATTTAAGCTCGCCCGCAGACAATACTGCAACCTTGTCCGCAATGTTGAGAATACGCTCTTGATGGGAGATTATAATAATTGAGCCGCCAAGAGTTTCGTGCATTTTTTCAAAAACATTTATAAGATTGCCAAAGCTCCAAAGGTCAATACCTGCCTCCGGCTCATCAAATAGCGATACCTTTGTTCCACGCGCCAAAACGGTAGCGATTTCTATTCTTTTAAGTTCTCCGCCCGAAAGGGATGCGTTAACTTCACGGTTGATATAATCGCGCGCGCAAAGACCAACCTGTGACAAATAATCACAAGCCTCCGACATGGTTATTTCCTTTCCGGCAGCCAATCTGATAAGATCGTTTACAGTAATGCCCTTAAAACGAACAGGTTGTTGAAAAGCAAAGCTAATACCGCGATGGGCGCGCTCAGTAATTGACAGGTCAGTTATATCCTCACCATCAAGTAAAATTTTACCGCTTGTCGGCTTTATAATACCTGCAATAATTTTTGCAAGCGTAGATTTACCGCCGCCGTTTGGCCCTGTAATAGCCAAAAAACCGTCATCAATATCCATTGTAATATCTTTTAAAATTTCTTTTGCGCCGTCTTCGTTTTCAGCGGAAAAAGAAATGTTTTTAAGCTGTAGCATTAACTTCCTCCATAATTTTATCCATACATAAGTATTATACAATTTTTATAATAAAAAAGCAATATTATTATTTACTAAATAATGGTTTTTATGGTATAATACCACTGTATTTTGAAAATCAAACGGAGAAATCAAAATGAATGTTTTAGAAAAGATTACACAAGAACTGAATTTGAAATTATGGCAGGTAGAAGCCGCAGTAAAACTGCTTGACGAAGGCAACACCGTGCCTTTTATTGCGCGTTACCGTAAGGAAGTTACAGGCAGCCTTGACGACC